>NZ_JAZHPG010000014.1:0-109465 GCF_036418315.1 Salarchaeum sp. III
GGCGTTCGTTGCGGGGTACGAAACCGCGGCGCGTGCCGGCCGCGCCTGCTACCCGCTCGCGGACGGCTATCATCCACACGGCGTCTGGGGTGCGGTCGGCGGCGCGGTCGCGGTCGCTACCTACCGCGGGTACGACGCGGACGGTGTGCGGCGGGCGGCGCGTATCGCGGCGAAGGACGCCCAGCACACGCTCATGGCGGCGGCGACGGAAGGCGCGACGGTGCGGCAGGCGTTCGCCGGGCGCGCGAACCTCGACGCCCTCCTCGCCGCCGACCTTGCGAGCGCTGGGTTCAGTGGCGTCTCGGACGGAGTTGCGCGCCACCTCTCGCTCGCCGCGTCCGAGTTCGACCGGGCGGCCCTCGCCGCCGGTCTCGGTGAAACGTGGGAGGTCACCCGCGGGTACTTCAAACGGCACGCCGCGTGCCGGTACACCCACCCGACACTGGATGCGGTGAACGCGCTCGCCCAGTCCGGCCTGTCGGCGGACGCGGTCGCGTCCGTTCGCGTCGAAACGTACCCGGCGGCGGCCGACCTCGCGGAACGCCGGCCGGTGAACGCGCTGCAGGCGAAGTTCTCCGTGCCGTTCGCGGTCGCGACGCGGCTCGTTCATGGGACCTCGGGAAAGGAGGCGTTCGTCGAGGACGCGATTGACGAGGCGACGCTCGCGCTCGCGGCCCGCGTCACGGTCGTCGCGACCGACGAGATGCGGGCCGGGCTGCCCGACCGGCGGTCCGCGCGCGTCGTCGTCGAAACCCACGACGGGCGGACGTTGTCTGAGACCGTACAGCACGCGGCGGGCGGTGCGGAGAACCCGTACGGTGAGGACGAGGTGCGCGAGAAATTCGATTCGCTTACCGAGCCCGTGCTCGGAGCGGAACGTGCGGACGCGTTGTGGACGGCGACGAGAGACGGATCGGGAAGAATAGCGGACGTACTGGAGCTGACGCGGCAGTGACTACCCGAGGCCGAGGTAGAGTTCGATGAGTTCGTCCTCCTCCGCGAGACCGGACGGCGGGCCGTCGTACTGGGTGCTGCCCTGCGCGAGAATGTAGACGTGGTCGGCGGTGGGAAGCGCGGCCTTCACGTTCTGTTCGACGAGCACGACCTGCTTGCCGTTGTCGACGAGCGTCTGCACCTGTTCCATCACGTCGTCGACGAGGCTCGGCGCGAGGCCTGCTGACGGTTCGTCGAGCAGGAAGATGTCCGCGCCGGACACCATCGCGCGTGCGAAGCTCAGCATCATCTGCTGGCCGCCGGAGAGCGATTTCGCCTGTGCCGACAGGAAGTCCTCCAGCACGGGGAACGCCGCCAGCGCTTCGTCGATGCGTCCCTGGACGGTCTGCTTGTCGTCGACCGTGTACCCGCCGAGGAGGAGGTTCTCCTTGACGCTCATCGTCGGGAAGAGCCCGCCGTCCTGAGGGACCGTGATGATTCCAGAGTCCACCATGTCGCTCGCGTTCGCGTTCGTGAGGTCGCGGTCGCCGCGGCGTTTCGACCCGGACCAGAGGGGGAGTTTCCCGCCGAGGGCCTTGATGAGCGTGGATTTTCCGCTGCCGTTCGGGCCGAAGATGCACGTTACGCCGTCGCGGCTCCGCATGGAGACGCCGTGGAGGATTTCCGAATTCTCGTATCCCGTGACGGCGTCCTCCACGACGATGGACTCCATGGTCTCTTGGTCTGCGGGACGTGCGGCGGCGTCCGCGTCCGCGTCCGCATCCGCGCTCATGCTAACACCTCGGAAAGGTCGTCTTCGGAGCCGAGGTACGCGTCGCGGACGCGGGAGTCGGCCGTCACCTCGTCGAACGACCCCTCGACGATGACCTGGCCGTGGTCGAACACGGTAACTTCGTCCGCGAACTCGCGGATGAGGTCCATGTCGTGTTCGATGATGACGAACGTGGTTCCGCGTTCGTTCATCTCCTTGAGACGGTCGACGATGCGCTTCTGGAGCGCGGGGTTCACGCCGGCCGTCGGTTCGTCGAGCAGGACGCACTTGGGGTCGAGCATGAGGAGGCGGGCGAGTTCCAGGAGTTTCTGCTGGCCGCCACTCATGTCGCTCGCCTCGTTGTCCGCGATGTGGTCGAGGTCGAGGAACTCGAGAATCTCGTCTGCTCGCCGACGTTTCTCGTCGGTCACGCGCAACCCCTTCGACTTGACCGCGAGGAGGTTCTCCCGAACGGTGAGGTTCTTGAAGGGAGAGACGATCTGGAACGTGCGGGCGAGACCCTGCCGGGCGATTTCGGGGGGTCGTTTCCCCGTGATGTCGGTGCCGTCGAAGCGAACGGTTCCACCGTCAGGGTGGTGGAATCCAGTGACGGTGTTGAAGAATGTCGATTTCCCGCTGCCGTTCGGGCCGATGATACCGCGAACGTTCCCCTCCTCCACGGAGAGCGTGATGCCGTCGTTCGCGTGTATGGCCCCGAACGATTTACGGAGGTCTTCGATCTCTAAGAGCGACTCCATCGTGTGAGCGGAGGCGACGCCCCACCATAAACCTTGGTACGTGCCGACAACCCACTAGCAGGACGGGTCGGCGTTGAATCCCATCGTCCCGTGGTATGTGATGGCGAAACAGCAAAGAGCCCGTTCCCCGAAGGCCGGGACGTGAACGATCTCCTCACGGGCCAGACTGCCGTCGTCACCGGCGCCGCGAGCGGTATCGGGCGTGCAATCGCGCTCCGGTTCGCGGAGCAGGGGGCGGACGTCGTGGTCGCGGACATCCAGCAAGAACCGAGAGAGGGCGGTGACCCGACGCACGAACGAATCGGTGCGGAAACCGACCGAGCGGGCCGGTTCGTGGAGTGCGACGTGCGCGACCCGGCCGCGCTCGAACGCGCGGTCGCGGCGGCCGACGAGTTCGGCGGAATCGACGTGATGGTGAACAACGCGGGCGTCTTCCAGTCGGAGGAGTTCCTGTCGGCGACGGAAGCGGAGTTCGAGCGTGTGATGGCGACGAACGTCAAGAGCACGTACTTCGGCTCCCAGGCCGCCGCGAAGCGGTTCGTCGACCGCGAGGCCGGCTGCATCGTCAACATCTCGTCGACCGCCGGTCTCTACGGGGTCGGGGAGTACGTCGCCTACTCCGCCTCGAAGGGCGCGACACGTCTGTTGACGTACGCGCTGGCGGACGCACTCGGCCCGCACGGCGTCCGCGCGAACGTCATTCATCCGGGCGTCGTGGAGACGGAGATGACGCGCTCGGACAGCCAAGTGGTCGGAACGGACGCCGAAACGTCGTTTCGGGAGCGCGCACCGCTCAATCGACTCGGGAGTCCGGACGACGTTGCCGCGGCAGCGCTCTACCTCGCGAGCGACGACCTCGCGGGGTACGTCACGGGGGAAAGCCTCGTGGTTGACGGCGGCATCCACAACACCGGGTAGCGCACGAGCTCGTCGCGTCGTGCCGGCGGTGCGCGTCAGGAATCGTCCGCGTGTCGGCGGTACGCGACCAGACCACCGGCGTCGAGGATTTCGAGGAGGTCCGGAGGGAGCGCGGCCATCTCGAACCGTTCGCCGGTCGTGCGGTTCTCGACGACGCCCGTTTCGATGTCCACGCGCACGGTATCGCCCTCGGAGACGTGGTTCGTGATACCGGGGACTTCGGCGATGGGGAGGCCGACGTTGATGGCGTTCCGGTAGAAGATGCGGGCGAACGACTCGGCGACGACGGCGCCGACGTTCGCGTTCCTGATGGCGACGGGTGCGGCTTCCCGTGAACTTCCGAGTCCGAAGTTCCGGCCCGCGACGAGGATGTCCCCGTCGTCGATGGTATCCGCGAACGACTCGTCGTACCCGTTGAGGACGTACTGGCCGAGTTCGGCTTCGTCGACGGTGTTCAGGTATTCGCCGGGAAGTATCTGGTCCGTGTCCACGTCGTCGGGGAGCAAGCGAGCGCGGCCGGTTCGCTCCATTCACACCACCTCGCGGGGATCCGTGACCTCGCCGTGGACGGCCGCAGCGGCAGCGGTCTGCGGGCTGGCGAGATAGATCTCACCGGGCCCCATCCGCCCGGGGAAGTTCCGGTTCATCGTCCCGACACAGACATCGCCCTCGCCGAGGAGGCCGCCGTGCGCGCCGAAGCACGGCCCACACCCGGGCGTGCCGACCATTCCGCCCGCGTCGAGGATGCTGTTCGCGACACCGGTCTCGTTCATTCGTTTCAGGGTGTTCTTCGTGCCGGGAACGACGATGAGGTCCGTGCCGCGAGCGACCGACTCGCCGTTGAGGTGGTCGGCAAACGCTTGGATGTCCGCCCAGCTACTGTTGTTGCACGTGCCGACGAACACCTGGTCGACCGCCGTGCCGGCGACGTTCGCGACGGTGTCGATGTTGTCGACGGCGCTCGGTTTGGCGACGAGCGGTTCGAGCGTGCCCGCGTCGATGTGTCGGTCAGTCGTGTACTCGGCGTCCGCGGTCGGTTCGACCGGCGTGTAGTCACGGACTGCGCGGCCGTCGAGGTACTCGCGAGTCGTCTCATCGGGCGGGACGATGCCCGCCATCGCCCCCATTTCGACCGTGATGTTCGAGAGCGTCTGGCGTTCGTGCATCTCGAGATCGCGAACGCCCGCCCCGTGGAACTCGACCGCGTCGTAGATCGCGCCGTTCGTCCCGAACTCCCGCATCGCGGCGAGCGCCAGGTCCTTCGCACCGACACCGTCGGGGAGCGTGTCCTCCACGACGACGCGTTGCGTTTCGGGAACCCGCAGCCAGAGGTCGCCCGTGCCGAGAACTTCACCGAGGTCAGTGTGACCGATACCGGTCGCGAACGCGCCGAACGCGCCGTGGGTCGTGGTGTGGGAGTCCGCGCCGAGGACGAGCGTGCCGGGGAGCGAGTAGCCGTTCTCGGCCATGAGGTTGTGACTGATGCCGTTCCCGGCGGGGAAGAAGTGCTCGATGCCCTGGTCCTCGACCCAGGCTTCCATCTCGTTCATCTGGGTGCTGATGCGCTCGTTCGGCGAGGGGACGTAATGGTCGAAGACCAGAATCACGTTCTCCGGGTTCGTCACGTCTGAAAACCCGAGTTCGTGCATCCGTTCGATACCAGCGTACGCCGAGATGTCGTGGCAGAGCACCCAGTCCGGGGAAACTGTGACGTGACTTCCCGGCGCGGGACGCTGCGGGGTTTCGGCGTGTGCTGCGAGTATCTGCTGCGCTATTGTTCCGCCAACCATGACCTGGTCTTCGCCGACCGTACTGAAATAAGTAGCGTGCACGACCGGCCCCGAAACCCACCAATATACCATATGCCGCGATATCAAAAGGCTGCGCTGTTCATTTTCGCGTGTTTTCGCGGTATCTGTCGGTAGTTCGGGTACTGTTCAGTCGGTAAGTCGATCTCGGTCCGTTTTTCGCGCTGGTAGCGGACTCACTAACTTCCAGAATTCTCAGTTTCGTTCGTAGGCTTAAATGGACACGAAGATTGTGCGATGTCAGGAGCAGGGACGATTCAGTCAGTCCGGGACGAACGCGTTGTTGAAGATTGAGGTCGCTTAACGGCGGGTCCGCACCATCGAGTTTCTGTTCTCAAACCGAGACCACCGATGTGTTCGCGCGTTGTGGCGCCCACCTAATTTTGGCTGGCCTAAAAAGCAGAACGCTTTTGTATATTTAGGTTGGCCTAAATCGTATGGCAGGCGACGCCAGTGAACACGAGGCACCGACGCGCCGTGACTACATGAAGTACAGTGGGACAGTTCTCGGTGGGGCGCTCCTTGCTGGCTGCTCCAGTGACAGCAATGGCGACACACCCGAACAAACCGAGACAACCACGGGCACGTCGACAGAGACCCAGCAGCCGGACGACCAGTCATACTCAGTGACCATGGAGCCGGTAGGGACAGTTGAATTCGAGTCCGTCCCGGAGACCATTGCGCCCTTTACCGCCGACTATATCGACATGTTGGTCGCGCTGGGTCAGGCCGACGCCGTCCAGTCCATCTGGTACCGCGGCCGGTACAAGACGATTCACTATGACGACCTCGACGGTGTCTCTATCGACCTCGACGGTCTCACCCAACTGTGGAACGCCGGCGTCTCCAAGGAAGCGTTCTACGAGATGAATGCAGATGTGCATCTCATCGACCCCCACTCGCTGACGGACTGGCTCGCAACGTGGGACCAGTCCGACCTCGAAGAAATCCGGAATAACGTCGCCCCGTTCCTCGGAAATCTTATCTTCCGGCACACGGACGACTGGCACGACTACCGCTACTACTCACTGTACGAAGCGTTCGAGAAGGTCGCCGCAGTCGTCCAAGAACGCGAACGCTTCGAGGCGATTCAATCGATGCACGAAGACCTGATCGAAACCGTCCAGGCCCGACTGCCACCGCGGACGGAGCGCCCAAACGCTGCGCTCATGTTTGCAGGGAAGCAACCCGAAACGTTCACTCCCTACCGTATCAGTGGTGGCGGCGCGAACAAGGAACACTTCCGCGCGGTCGGTATCGAGGATGCCTTCGAAGGGACGGGCGTCGAGGGATACACTGGCTCCGAGTCTCTGGATTACGAGACGCTGCTGGAAATCGACCCGGACTCCCTATTGCTCCGGTACCACGGGCGTGGGATGACCCGTGCGGAGTTCGAGGACACGGTTATCCCGTACCTTGAGGACCACAACCTCGGTAGCGAACTGACGGCCGTCCAAGAAGGACGAGTGTTTCGCGGGGGACCCATATACGCCGGTCCGCTGCACAACCTGTTTATGATCGAACGATACGCAACAGGTCTCTACCCTACCCAGTTCGAGGAGGATCAGCTGATTGACCGCGACCGGCTGGCGACTATCATCACCGAAGGCGTTCAGGAATAGAACACCCCTCGCGAACGAGGCAGAAAATGCGTGGCACCGGTCGTGACGCCAGAGGCCCTCTTCGCGCCCGACCGCGACTATCTGGTGCTCGCCAAAGCGCAATTCCGGTCGCCAGCCGAGTACGAGTCAGCGCTACTCTGCGGGTTCGTCGGCAGTGATGCGGGAGAGCCGCATCGCGTTCCCGGTGACGGCGACAGTCATGCCGGCGTCGCCGGCGAGCACGGCGAGCCAGATGGGGACGTAGCCGAATGGGACGGCGAGCGCGAGTCCGGCCTTGACGGCGAGGCTCGCGCCGACGTTCTGCCGGATGACGGCGTTCGCGCGGTCGGCGAGCATATGGATGTAGGGGAGTCTGGAGAGGTCGTCGCCCATCAGGGCGATGTCTGCGGTTTCGAGCGCGGTGTCGGTGCCGGCCGCGCCCATCGCGACGCCGACGGTCGCGGTCGCCATCGCGGGCGCGTCGTTGATGCCGTCGCCGACCATCGCGACGGTCTCGTACTTGTCGACGATGTCCTCGACGGCCGCGACTTTCTCCTCGGGGAGGAGTTCGGCGCGCACGTCGTCGATGCCGACCTGGTCGGCGATGGCGCGCGCGGTGCGCTCGTTGTCTCCGGTGAGCATCACGGTGTGTTCGACGCCCTGTTCGTGGAGGCGTTCGACGGCGCGCGCGGCTTCCGGCCGCACTTCGTCCGCGACGGCGATGACGCCCTCCAGTTCGTCCGCCGTGCCGACGAGGACCACAGTCTTCCCCTCGGACTGGAGGGCGGGAACGGCGTCGGAGAGGAGGTCGAGGCAGTTGTGGCGCTCGCACAACTCCTGGGTGGTGCGCGTAACGACGCCGCCGTCAGTGGTGGCGTGGACGTGCGAGAGGTCGAATCCGAGTTCCTCGAACAGGCCGGGTTTGCCCGCGTAGTGACGGGTGCCATCGAGGTCGGCGCGCACGCCCTTCCCGGTGATGCTCTGGAAGTCCGTGATATCGTTGCGCGCGACCGCTTCCTCGTCGGCACGTTCGACGATGGCGTCGCCGATTGGGTGTTCGCTGCGGCGTTCGAGACCGCGCGCGCACCGGAGCACGTCCTCCTCGGTGTTCCCGCCTATCGGGATGACATCGGTGACGGTGAGTTCGCCCTTCGTGAGCGTGCCCGTCTTGTCGAACGCGACCGCGTCCACGTCCGCGACGGCTTCGAGATGCGCGCCGCCCTTCACGAGCACGCCGTTCTTCGCGGCGCTCGTCAGCCCGGAGACGACGGAGACGGGCGTGGAAATCACGAACGCACAGGGACAGGCGAGCACGAGGAGGGTGAGGCCGTTCACGAACGCGTCCGTCCACGAGGTTCCGAGGACGAACGGACTCCCGAGGACGACGAGCACGGCGAACGCGACGACAGCGGGCGTGTAGTAGGCGGCGAACCGTTCGACGAACTGCTCGCGTTCGGTCTGCTCGGACTGGGCGTCCTCGATGAGGTCGACGACCCGGGAGAGCGTGTCCTCGCCCGCCGCGGACGTGACTTCGATTTCGAGGTAGCCCTCCTCGTTGATGGTGCCGGCGTAGACCTCGTCGCCCTCTGTCTTATCGACGGGAACGCTCTCGCCCGTGATTGGGGCTTGGTTCACCGCGCTCCCACCTTCGACGACGGTGCCGTCCATCGGTATTTTCTCACCCGGTCGTACGACCACCACGTCACCGACCTCAACGGCTTCGACGGGAACGGTTTCGGTGGTGTCGCCGCGCTTCACCGTGGCTTCGTCCGGCGAGAGGTCCATCAATTCTTGCAGGCTACTTCGTGCGCGGTCCATCGACGCGCGTTCGAGGAGTTCCGCGACGCTGAACAGCACCGCGAGCGTCGCGGCCTCGAAGTAGAGCGATTCGCCGAACCCGACGCTCGCTGCGAGCGCGCCGGTGATGGCGAGCGTCATCAGGAAGTCGATGTCGAGACTGTAGTTCCGCGCGGAGTAGTAGCCGTTCCGCACGATTTCCTGGCCGCCGACCGCGACCGCGAACAGGAAGAGGGCGTCCGCGAGGTGGATGGGTTCGCCGAGCACCGCCGCGACCTGCGGGTTCGACGCGACGAGGAACTCGAACACCAGGCCGATTGCGAGGAGGACGCCGCTCGCGGCGGTCTTCTTCGCGCGCGTGCTCCGCCACACGCCCGTTTCGCCGCCGTGGTCGTGTCCCTCCGCCTCGTCGTGGTCGCCGCTCGACTCGTGGTCGCGGCCGCCTTCGACGCCGACAACCTCGTAGCCCGCGCCCTCAACGGCCGCGATAATCTCGTCTTCGTCGGCGTCGGCGGGGTCGAACGTCGCGACAACCCGACCAGTGGTCGGATGTGTCTCGTACGAGCGGAGGCCGGGGACGCCGCTGAGGCCGTTCTCGACCTTTCCGGCGCAGGACGCGCAGTCCATGCTCGGCACCGTGAGTTTGAGCGTCACCCCGGCGTCGTTCGGTGAGTCGGCGTCCGCGGGCGCGCGCTCGGCGCCGCCGCGGTCTTCGGAGGGAGTCATTACCCGGCCCTACCCGCTCGAAAAGTATTAATTCACCTGCTATGAACACCGCCTATTCTACCAGTAGTTATTACTGAAATGGCTATGAGTTAATAATACGCGGTGTCGGGTCTCGTCGCCGCGCGGTTAGAGGACGCCGAAGCCGAACTGGCTGTACGGCCACACGTAGTGGAGCGCCACACCGACGACGAGCGCGGGGACGGTGGTGTAGATGGTGGCGACGATGGCGGCCTTCATGTCGATCGCCATCAGGGGGAAGAGCGCGTCGCCGTCCTGGCTGACGGCGTTCGCGGTGAGCGCTGAGAACGGCAGGCCGCCCTCGGCGTACACCTGCGCGAACACGATCTGGGGGCCACACCCCGGGACGAGGCCGAGGAGCGCGCCGGCGACGGGCGCGAGTACGCCCGCCGCGGCGGCGAGCGCGGCGATTTCGACGCCGGAGAGCGCGACGGCGTATTCGTAGGCGAGGTAGGCGACGATGACCCAGACGGTCACCATGCTCGTCTCCATCGCGGCGTGCTGGAACGTCGCGTACGCGCTCTCGAAGTCGTCGCGGATGCGGCCGGCCCGGCCCGGCCCGATGACGTCGCGGCCGACGAAGTGGAGGTAGAACGACGCGGTCGTTCCGACGAGACCGGCGACGGTGAAGAGGCCGTAGAACGTCGGCGCGAAGGCGAGCGGAACCTCGGGCGCGCCCCGCGCGAGGTAGAGCACGCCCGCCGCGAGACCCGCGAACGCGACGACCCACCAGACGACGTGGACAACGTGGGTGAACGTCGTGAGCGCGGGGGTGAACCGGCGGACGAAGCGGTTCCACGTGTCACGGACGCCGTGGGGCGCGCGTTCGACGCGCGCGGAGTCGGGAGTGGCGTGGTCGCCCTGGTCGTCGTCGGGGAGGCTGGGGCCGCCGGCGGCGACGTTCGTGGTGGCGAATCCGCCGTCGGTGACGGGGTAGCTGAGGCGGGTGACGGCGCGGTCGACGCGCGCCACGCCGAGGCCGTAGCGGTCGACGGCGTAGCCGAAGAGGACGGCGGAGACGAACGCCAGGCCGTAGGCGTAGGCGGCGGCTTCGGGGGCGAGCGCGAGGATGACGAACGCGGAGTCGCCGGCGGTCGCGGCGAGCGCGGCGATGACGGTGCCGAAACTCACTGTGCCCCGAATGTAGAGCGGCATCGCGATGATAGCGCCGCCGCACCCGGGGGTGAGGCCGAGGAGCGCGCCGGCGAGCGGTTGCACGCGCTCGTTCTCCGTGAGGTAGGTGACGAGGCGGCCGCCCGTCCGGTACTGGACGTAACTGAAGAGGAGGACGGTGACGGCGACGAACGCGCTCACCTGCACGAAGCCATCGCGGACGGAAAACACGAACGCGTCGGCGGCGTCCGCGACCGTGAACGCGGGGAGAAACGAGAGCGCGGCGGTCACGACACCCTCTCCTCCCGCAGCGTAGTCGGGAGCGTACGCCGAGAACAGACGATTTCGAGCATTCTTCTCGAAGGACCCTACTATACCAATCTATAAAATAGTTCCTAGTAAACCTAAATTTAGAACTGTCTAATTTTCTGCTGAGTGTGTTCGTCGGGCGGCGGGAGGGTGCTCGTCGGGGCGCGCATTGGGTGGTCGCCGTCCGTGTATCAGCACTTTCATCGCGGCGCGGCCGCCCACCATAGATAGATGGGTTTGCGAACGGAACTCCGCCGGGAGGCGGCCGGGCTCTGGGACGACGGCACGGGCGTTTCGCTCGTCGCGATAGCGACCGGCTGGGGACTGCTGAACGGCGTGCGAATGGTGTACCCCGTGGTCATCCCGTTCCTCCGGTCGGACTACGGCCTGAGCCTCACGCTCTCGGGGTTCCTCGTGACGGTGCTCTGGTTCTTCGCGGCCATCGGCCAGCTCCCGGGTGGGATGCTCGCCGACCGGTACGACGAGCGCGCGCTCATGGTGGTGAGCGTCGTCGCCGTCGCGGGCGCGCTCGCGCTCGTCGCCACCTCCGCGTCGCCGCTCGTGTTGTTCGCGGCGACGGCAGTCTGGGGTGCGGGCCACTCCCTCTACCCCATCGCCCGCATCACCATCCTCTCGAAGCTCTACACGACCCGGCTCGGGAGCGCGCTCGGCGTCACGATGGCGACCGGCGACATCGGACAGACCGTCCTCCCGCCGGTCGCCGTGGCGCTCGCGACCGCGGTCGCGTGGCAGGCCGGCCTCGGGTTCGTCGCCCCGCTCCTCCTCGTCGCCGGCGTCGCCATCTACGCCGTCACGCCCCGACAGACGCCCACCGGCGGGTCCACGCTGTCCCTCCGGGACACGCTCGGTATCGTCTCCGAACTCCGCACGCCCTCGCTCGGCTTCATGACCGTCATCCTCTTCCTCTACCTCTTCATCTGGCAGTCGTTCACCGCGTTCTTCCCGACCTACCTCACGACCGTGAAGGGGCTCACCTCTCTGCAAGCGAGCGTCCTCTTCGGGTTCTTCTTCGCGGTCGGCGTGCTCGTGAAACCGCTCGCGGGCGCGGCGTACGACCGCGTCGGCATCCGGCACTCGCTCGTCGCCATCCTCCTCCCCGCCGCCGCGGGCTTCCTCCTCCTCCCCCTGCTCGACGACGCGTGGCTGCTCGTCGGCGTCACCGCGCTCGTCAGCACGATGCTCGGCACCGGCGCGGTCACACAGTCGTTCCTCGCGGACGCGTTCTCCGACGAGATGCAGGGCACCGGCCTCGGCGTCATCCGCACCCTCACCGCGTCCATCGCGGCCGCCGGCCCCGTCGTCTTCGGCGTCGTCGCCGACTACGGCTACTTCGACGAGGGGTACGTCGCGCTCGCCGCCGTGATGGTCGTCGTCATCGTCCTCACCTACCGGATGCCCGACGACACGGTCTGAGTCGGAGACATCGGCCGAAAGCTTTCACCGCGGCCCGTTCTCTCGCCGGGTATGCGACGCCGCGAGTTCCTCGCCGGCGGCACCGCCGTCCTCGCCCTCCCGCTCGCCGGGTGCGCCCACCCGCCGGTCGTCCTCGACATGACCGACGCGACCCCGACACGAATCGCCGACGAGCGCTCGCGCGCCCCCGACCCGGGTTCGGAAGCGTACGCGGTCGTCGCGGCCGCCCGCGACAACGACTCCGTCACGCGAACCCGCCGGAGTCGGCTCTTCCACGACGCGAACGCGGTTCGCGTCAACGGCACCGTCTACGAGGTCTCGGAGACGCGCCTCGACAGCACCGAGGTGACGGAGTACGAACTCCGCCTCGACTTCAATCCCGCGGACGAGACGCCGTCGCGCGGCGAGATAGCCTACACGGAACTCCCGCCCGCGGACGAGCGACGACTCGACGAAATCGTCACGAGCGAGTCGAAACGCACCGTCGAGGGCGAGGACATCGTCGTCCACTACGGCACGGCCGACGAAGTCGGAGAGTCCGTGTTCGTCCCGGACCCCCAGTACGACATCCTCGTCTACGAGGGCGACCGGTACCGCGTCACCGTCACCTCCCACGAGAGCACCCGTGAGACGTATCGCTACGAGGTGACGCAGGTCGCTGACAGCGTAGATGCGTTCGTCAGCCGGATTCGCGAGCGATACCGGTTCACGCTCTCCGGGCTCTCGGAGGGCGAACGCGAGGTCGTTGAAACCGCAATCGACGAGGGGTACTTCGAGGAGAGCGACGCGTTCCAGTCGGTCGTCGAGCGGTTCCACGCGCACGACGCGCTCTCTCGCACCGACGCCTACGGCACCTGGCTCACGCAGTACGGGGGCGATGAGTACCTCGCGTACATCGAGTGGTAGGCGGGAAGCCCTGGACGTGACCCAAAACGATTTGCGGGGTCCGACTGTATCCGTCAGTATGTACGAGGACGTTCTGCTCCCCTTTGACGGGAGTGACGGCGCCGCGGCGGTCCTCCAGCACACCGCCGCCATCGCAGGCAAGTTTGACGCCACAGTGCACGTCCTGTTCGTCGCGGACACGACGCGGGACTCAGTGACCGTCGTCGAGGGCCGGACGGTGGACGCGCTCGCACAACAGGGCGAGGACATTGTCGCGGAGGCCGAACGAGCGCTCCGCGCCGAGGGCGTCGACCACGAGTCTGATGTCGTGCAGGGGAATCCCGCACCGACTATCGCCGAGTACGCCGCGCAGTACGGCCACGACCTCATCGCGATGCCGACGCACGGCCGACGGGGCGTGTCGCGGTACCTCGTCGGCAGCGTTACCGAGAAGGTGGTTCGACTCTCCGGCGTTCCCGTTTTGACCGCACGGATGCGGGACGACGAACAGCTCGCGTTCCCATACGAAAACATCCTGCTTCCGACCGACGGAAGTCCGGGGGCGACCCGGGCGGCGGAACACGGCCTCGCGCTCGCCGGCGCGCTCGACGCGACCGTGCACGCGCTGTCCGTCGTCGACACCGCGTTCGCGGGGTTCGACGTTCGCTCGCCCACGGCCGGTGAGACGGCTGCGAACGACGCGCTCGACGACCTGGAAGCGACCGCCGCGGAGCACGGCGTCGAGGAAATCGTCCGGCACGTGGACCAGGGGAGTCCGGTGGACGGTATCCTCGACTGCATCGACGACGCCGACATCGACACAGTCGTGATGGGAACGAGCGGACGACGCGGCACCGACCGCATCCTCCTCGGGAGCGTCGCCGAGAAGACGGTGCGGTCCGCCCCCGTCCCCGTCATCACGGTCGGCGACCCCGAGCAGTCCTGACGCGCAACCCGCTGGTTCCCGACTACGTCTCGGGACTCTCCTGATTGTCGCCGGATTGTTCGGTGCTGGGACGGACTTATCAGCGTCACCGGGCTACGATAGGGTATGGTAGATTCGGGGTCGCATGCGGATGTGTCAGTGACGCGCGATGACGGGAGTCCATCCCTGCTCGTTCGCGCGGTCTACTTCGTCCTCATCGGCTGGTGGGCGAGCGGTATCTGGCTCGGCGTCGCGTGGTTCCTCGTCGTGACAATCATCCTGATGCCGGTCGGTATCAAGATGATAAACTACGTGCCGAAAATCGTCTCGCTGAAGGACAGAACGCTCGAAACGACCGCGGTCACGGAGGCGGACGGAACGGTTATGGTCTCCCAACGCGGCCGCGAGCAGCACTCCCTGCTCGTCCGTGCGGTCTACTTCGTCCTCGTCGGCTGGTGGCTGAGCGGCGTCTGGATGAGTCTCGCGTGGGCTGCGTCCATCACGATTATCGGCCTGCCGCTCGCCGTGTGGATGTACGACCGCCTCCCGTACGTCGTCTCGCTCTACCGGTACTAAGCGGACACGCGACCCACTGTCGAAGGGGAATGTTCGAGGCGTGTACTGTCTACGTGTCGTCGGTCACGGCGTCGTCCTCCCAGCCCTCGCTGTGGATGCGGTCGTCGGGCGCGCCGAGTTCGCGGAGGCGGTCTTTGGTCTGGACGACCATTTCGGGGACGCCGCAGACGTAGAAGTCGCGGGACTCGAAGTCGTCGAACACCGACTCGAGGTGTTCTTGGACGTATCCCTGGCGGCCGGTCCACTCCCAGTTCGGCTGGGAGAGCGTGAACGCCACGTCGAGTTTTGGGTTGTCTGCGGCGAGTTCGTTCAGGGTGCCGCGGTGGATGAGCGAGGATTCGTCCGTCTCGCCGAACAGCATCGTCGCGTCGCCCGTTCCCTCGGCGAGGTAGTGCCTGAGCATCGCCAGCATCGGCGTGATGCCGGCGCCCGTCGCGAGAAACGCCACGTCGCGGTCGAAGTCCTCGATACCGAGGTTGCCTTCGAGTTCGCCGATGGTCACCTCGTCGCCAGGGGTGCGGGTGTGCATGTACGCCGAGGCGAGGCCGTCGTCGTAGCGCTTGATGGCGAACGTCAGTTGGTCGGTCCCGGGGAGGTTCGTCGGCGTGTACGGCCGAACGACTTCCTCGTCGCCGGATTCGAAGTGCACGGTCGTGTGCTGGCCGGGGTCGTACTCGAACTCGTGGTCGGGTACGCGGAGCCGGAACCCCTTCACGCGGGGCGTGAGCGGGTACGTGTCGACGACGGTCGCTGAGTACGTCATTCGAAGACCACCCACATAGTGCCTAGTTCGGGCGGCCGCCACAAAACGCCGGTGGCCGGGAGAACCACGCTGGCGGACAGTCAGGGAGAGCAGGACGGCTCAGAGTTGTTTCTGGTAGCCGATGTAGTCGTGGTCGGCGTCGTCGTTCTCCCAGACGGTGTACTGCTCGTAGCCCCGGGATTCGTAGAAGTCGATAAGGAATGGGTGTTCTGAGTACGTCCCAAGTTGGAGGCGGTCGTAGCCTCGTTCGCGGGCGTATGTTTCGGCGTGCTCGAACAGTCGTGCGCCGATTCCCGCGCCCTGTTCGTCGGGGGCGACGGCGAGTCGTTCGGCGAACGGGTGGTCTTCGGTTTCGAGTACTCGCACCGCGCCGACGACCTCGCTGTCGCGTTCGGCGACGAACTCGGCGGACGGTTCCTCGTCGGCGAACCACGACCGCACGTACTCGTGGTCCACGTCGGTCATGCTCGTCGGGTAGCCGAGGTCGGCGGTCGTCTGGTAGGCCGCGCGGTACAGTGGGACGAGTGCGGGGACGTCGTCGGCGGTCGCGCGCCGGATTTCGACGGTCGCACTCATGCTGTCCGAGAGAGGGTGATGTCCGGGTGAGCGGCGGTCACGCCTGTGTTCCCGTGGAGGGGTGAGACCGCTGTTCGCGTGGCTGCTCCGCGGTCGGGCGAGGGGGCCGGTCGGGCTGCGTGCACGCGCTGGAGTAGGCCGCGGATGCGGAAAAACCGTGTCGATGCCGGCCGGTCGCCTGGTCGTGTCGGCCGGTGACGACGGCTCTTCCTCGAACGCCTGGCGCGCTGTCCGCGTCGTCTCGACCGCAGCCCCACACAGTTATATGAATGAGTGTTCATCTACTCAGTTATGAGTGGACAGACGGAACGGCTCGAACGCCTTATCACGGAGGAGATCGGTGAGTGCTGCGACGGGGACGTGGCGGACCGCCTCGATTCGCTGCGCGCGTATCAATCGGCGGCTCCGACGAACGCTGACGCGGAGGTGACTGCGCTCAAGACGCTCGGGAACGATACGCGGTACGACATCACGCGGCTGCTGACGGCCGCGGACCGAGAGCTCTGCGTCTGCGAGATCAGTCCGGTCGTCGACGTGAGTGACAGCGCGATCAGTCACGCCCTCTCGGACCTCCACGACGCGGGCCTCGTCACCCGCCGGAAGGACGGGACGTGGCGGTACTACGAGGTGACCGACCGGGCCGAAGCCCTCCTGTCCGCCCTCGACGAGACGCGGGGTGACGACCGATGACGGAACCGGTGCGCGTGGCGTTCATGTGCGTGCAGAACGCCGGACGCTCGCAGATGTCGACCGCGTTCGCCGAGCAGGAACGGGAACGCCGCGGCCTCGGCGACGCGGTCGAAATCCTCACCGGCGGCACGCATCCCGCCGACCACGTGCACGACATCGTCGTCGACGTGATGCGCGAGGAGGGAGTCGACCTCTCGGACCGGACACCGCGGAAGATTTCGAGGGCGGAGCTCGAATCGTGTGACTACGTCGCGACGATGGGGTGTTCGACGCTGGAACTCGACGCGGACGCGTCCAGCGTGGACATTCGGGACTGGGCGCTCGACGACCCCGACGGGAACGACCTGGAGCGCGTCCGCGAGATTCGTGAGGAGATACGGGAGCGCGTGAGCGCGCTGTTCGACGAAATCGAGCGGGAGGTGGCGGCGAGTGCGTAACGCGAGCGCCGCCGGTCGAACACCGGGGGACACTGATGCGTAACGCCGACACGGACACGCACGAACACGGCCCGAACTGTACCTGTGAGAGCTGTGGCGACCCGCGGTCGATGGACGTCCTGGATAAGTACCTCACCGTCTGGATTTTCGGCGCGATGGCCGTCGGTATCGGCCTCGGGTTCGTCGCCCCGTCGGTCACCCGGCCGATTCAGGACTTCCACCTCGTCGAACTCGGTCTCATCGCGATGATGTACCCGCCGCTGGCGAAAGCCGACTATTCGCAGCTCCGGGCCGTGTTCAGCAACTGGCGCGTCCTCGGGCTAAGCCTCGCGCAGAACTGGCTCATCGGCCCCACGCTCATGTTCGGGCTCGCCGTGTTCTTCTTCAGCGGACTGGTGCCCGGTCTGCCCGCCCGCCCCGAGTTCTTCCTCGGCCTCGTGTTCATCGGGATGGCGCGCTGCATCGCGATGGTGCTCGTCTGGAACGAACTCGCGGACGGCTCGACCGAGTACGTCACCGGACTGGTGGCGTTCAACAGCCTCTTCCAGATCGTCACGTACGGCGTCTACGTCTGGTTTTTCGGCCTCGTTCTCCCGCCATTGCTCGGGATGGAGACGCTCGTCGCCGGCATCGAGGCGTTCAATGTGACGCCGATGCAGGTGTTCCAGGCGCTCGTCGTCTTCCTCGGCATCCCCTTCCTCGGCGGGTTCCTCACGCGGTACGCCGGCACGCGAGCCAAAAGCGAGGAGTGGTACGAGGAGACGTTCGTCCCGAAAATCGACCCGCTGACACTCGTGGCGCTGCTGTTCACCGTTATCGTGATGTTCGCCACGCAGGGCGAGACTATCGTCGCCGCCCCGACTGACGTGCTCCTCATCGCCGTCCCGTTGACCATCTACTTCGTGGTGATGTTCCTCGTGAGCTTCGGGATGGGGAAGGGTATCGGCGCGGACTACTCGACGACGACGGCGATCGGCTTCACCGCCGCGTCGAACAACTTCGAGCTCGCCATCGCGGTCGCCGTCGCGGTGTTCGGCGTCGGGTCCGGCGTCGCGTTCACGACCGTCGTCGGCCCGCTCATCGAAGTCCCCGTACTGCTCGCGTTGGTGAACGTCGCCCTCTACTTCCAGCGCCGGCTCGACTGGAGCGACGCGACGACCGGCCAGCTCGACGCGGCATCCACCCCTCCGAGCGCGGAGGACGACTGACGGCGGTCTCAGCTGGCGGGGGGCGCGTCGAGGGCGACGACGCGGCCGTCGCCGTACATGACGAGGAGTTCGTCGAGCGGGTCGTCGTCGATGTCGGCGGCGGTCGGGTGAACCCAGACCGCGACGTCGCGCTCGTACGTCGCGACGGTCTCGCCGGTGGCCGCGTCGAGGATCGCGACCTGGCCGCCGTGAGTGACGGCAGCGACCTCGGGTCCGGGGCTGGCAGTGAAGTTCCCGACAATCGGCGCGGGTGTGAGGTCGGTCGTCTCCGAGAGTCGGGTCCGCCACTCGACGGCGCCGGTGGTGGCGTTGACGGCGAGGACGCGACCGCCGCGACTCCCGACGTAGACCTCGCGCGTGCCGTCACGGTCGCCGTCCACGACATCGTGGACGACCGCGCGACCGGCGGTGTCGAGCGTCCAGTCGACCGTCTTGGTGTCGGTGTCGATGCTCGTCACGCGCGCACCGTTCGACGCGACGACGTGCGTTTCGTCCACCTGAACGAGCCATTCAGCGCCGACGGGAACCGACCACGCGCGCGTACCGTTCTGGTGGAGGGCGATTGTGGCGTCGGTCATTCCGACGACGATGCGGTCGTTCATCACGACGGGATCGGCGATGATTGCGGGGTCGACAGAGACGTTCCACGCGACCGACCCGTTGGGGTGCCAGGCGTACGCGCGGCCGTCGAAGTCGATGGCGAAGACGCGGCGCGGGTCGTCGAGCAGGACGGGTTTGCTGTACCCGAAGGAGGTCGTGTTTCCGACGAACGCGCGGTCGCCCGACTCGACATCGTAGCCGTAGACGGCGTTCTCGGCGGTCGGAACGACGACCTCGACGTCGCCGTCGCCGGTGAGGTCGAGGACGGTCGGGTCGCCGATGCCGTGGATTGCGCAGGCGTGGTCGGCGATACCTTCGCTCCAGCGCTGGCTGCCGTTCGCGTCGAGCGCGACCAGCCGACAGTGTCCGCCGCTCCCGGAGACGGCGCTCACCGGCGCGAGCACCGTCGCGTCCTCACCAGAGCCCGCCACGGCGACAGGGTGGTGGTTCACCTGGTTCGGGCGGTCCGTGTCGCTCACCCACGCGACAGTGAGCATCCCCGACCCGCCGCCGTTCACGACCGCGTACGCGCCGACGCCCGCGAGCGCGAGCACCAGCACCGCCGCGGCCGCTATCGTCCTCCGGCGCATACGTGGAGTTCACGGCCGCCCGGGAAAACTCACACCATTCGACGCGCGTACCACTACCGCTTTCCGGTGACGGCCCCACGACCGAGTGATGTCGGTCGCCCGCGCCCTGCCCGCGCTCGCCGCGCTCGCCACCTTCGTTTCGACGGCGGGCGCACACCAGGTGACGGCGACCCGGTTCGACGCGCCGCTCCCACTCGCCCTCCTCTACCTCGGCGCGGGCGCGACGGTCGCCGCGACGGCGCTCTGGCTCGCGCGCACCGACCCCGGCGAAACGAGCGAGCGCCGGGGACGCGCGCTCGCCACGGTCCCGTCGTGGGCCGCGACCGCGAGTCGCTCGCTCGCCGCGCTCGGATTTCTCGCCGTGTTCGCTGGCGTGCTCGCGGTGGGCGTGCTGGGGCGGGCGACGCCAACGAACCCGGCGGTCGTGGTGTTCTGGGTGCTCTGGCTGAAGGGCGTGCTCGTCGCGTCGGCGCTCGCCGGGAGTCCGTGGCGTGCGCTGTCGCCGTGGCGGACCGTTCACCGCGCGCTGGAGTACGTGGAGGGCGGACGAATCGAGGGGCGCGCGTATCCGTCGTGGCTCGCCGAATGGCTGGCCACGCTCGGGTTCGTGGTGCTCGTCGGCGTCTTCGAGAACCTGACCGTGCTTCCGCGGTCGCCCGAGCGCACGAGCGCGCTCCTCGCGGCGTACGCGACCCTGATGGTCTGCGGCGGACTGGTCTTCGGCCGCGAGTGGTACCGGCGCGCGGACCTCTTCGAAGTGTTCTACGGACTCGTCGGACGCGTCGCCCCACTCACCGTCCGCGAACGGGAGGGACGACTGGTCGTCGTGGCGCGGCGGCCGTGGACCGCTTGCGCGCGCCCGGTCGCGTCCACGGCAGTCGTCGCGATGGTCGTCGCGAGCGTGTACACCGTGAGCTTCGACGGGTTCACCAGCACGCCCGAATACCAGGCGCTCTTCCTCGCACTCCGCGACCTCGGCGTCGGTCACGCCCCCGGCCTCCTCGTCTACGCCGTCGGCCTGCTCGCCTTCCTCTCCGTGTTCGCGGCCGTCACAGCTATCGTCGCTCGCATCACCACGGACTCCGCCCGAACTGTCGCGCTCGCGGTCGCCGGGTCCCTGCTCCCCATCGCGGTCGCGTACGAACTCGCGCACAACGCCACTCACCTCGTCGAGAACGCCGCCCTGCTCGTCGGCGCGCTCACCGGAACCCAACCAGTCCTGCTCTCGTGGCTGTCGATTCCCGCATACTGGACGGGGCAGGTCGTGCTCGTCGTCGCCGGCCATCTCGTCGCGGTCGCCGCCGCCCACCACGCCTTCGACCGCGCGTATCCGAGTGGGTCGCTGCGCGCGCACGCGCCGCTCGTCGCGCTCATGGTCGCCTACACCGTGCTTTCGCTCTGGATACTCTCCCGGCCGCTCGCGTCCTGAATCGAACGACATAGAACCCTCCGGTCCGAACGCCCACGCGTGCAGTACCACGGTGGCGACCCGAGTATGCTCCTCGTCGCGGTTCTTCTCGCGGCAGCGGCGATATCGGGCCTGCTCGTCGCGCTCGCCACCGCGGTCTATCTGCGGCGCCGCCAGCGCTCCTACCTCCTCATCGTGCTCGCGTTCACCGCGCTGTTCGCGCGCGCCGGCGTCGCCTTGCTCTCCGTCTCGAACGCGATACCGGCCACGTTCCACCACGTCCTCGAACACGGCCTCGACGTGGTGATGGCCGGATTGGTCGTTGCGGCCGTCTACTACGCCCGCACCGTCGAACGCGACAACCCACCATGACGACACGGACACGCATCACGGACCGTATCGCCGCGGACCCCGGCATCCATTTCAGCGCGCTCGTCCGCGAGCTCGACCTCGCGCCCGGCCAGGTCCAGTATCACGTCCACCGCCTCCTGCGCGCGGACGCGCTCGTCGAGGAGTCGCTGTACGGCCGCACGCACTACTATCCGACCGGGTACGACGCGTTCGAGCGCCGAGCGCTCGCGCTCGCGCGCCGCGAGACCTCCCGCGACGTTCTCGTCGCGCTTCTCGACGGCGACCGGCGGGCGGGCGCGCTCACGGACGACCTCGATCTCGCGCGAAGCACGCTCTCCTATCACGTCAACCGCCTCGTCGACGTGGGCTTGGTCGAGAAGCGTAAGGACGCCCGCCAGCGCGTCGAACTGTCGCTCGTCGACCCCGGACGTACCGCGCGCATCCTCGCCGACATCGAACCGTCGCTCCCCGAACGCCTCGTCGACCGGCTCGAACGCCTCCTGGACTCCGTTTTCGAGCCGTAGCCTACGCGGACTGTTCGGCGGCCGTGCCGTTCCGACGGCGCTGTCTGTGCGTCCAGAGGACGAGCGCTGCGAGACAGAGCAGGGCGAACACCGCGAGCGAGATGACCGTGTGGAGTCCGGCGTACAGCGGGTCGGGGTCGGGGACGCCGGTGACGACGCCGAGCCACGCCTCGAACGGGAGCAGGGCGGTGGCGAGCGTGAGCGACCACCGAGTCAGGAAGAAGTCGCGGACGCGCCACCACGCGAGCGCGGTCGCCGCGAGCATCAGCAGGCCGGTAAGAAACGCGATTGCGCGGTGAAGCCACTCCGCAGCGATCTGCGCGGCGGTGTACTGGGAGGACGCGGCTGCATCCGCGAGCGGCACCCACTGGCCGGCGCACTTCGGGAAGTCGCCGCCACAGGACATCCAGCCGCGGAGCGCGACCGACTGGATAGCCGCGGCCGTGAGGACCACGGTTCCGAGCAGGGAGAGCGTGACGAGCCACCTGAGGGCGCGCGGCGGGTCGAACGGGGGACGACGCATACGGCCGACTGCCGCGCGAAGGCACTTGCGTGTACTGCTCCCCCGCCCGGTTTCGAGAACCCTACCACGAACTACGAGTAGCCGGCGGCCGTCGGCGTCGACATCCGGATGTCTCTACGTGCTCCATCCCGCGCTCTCGTGTCACCCCGTGGGTCGTGCCCGTCATCGCGGCGGCGCGCGCGTCGCGCCGGTATGGTCGTCGTGTTCGCATTGCTCGCGCTCACTCAGGCGTCCGCCGCGTCCGCGCATCGGGCGACTGACACGGGCGTTCTCTCGAAAGCGCTCGGCATCGAACTCGCGGCGCTCGGGGTTATCGTGCTCGGCGTCGCGGTGCTGGCGAAGCGCCGAGCGTGGGTCACGCCGACGCGCGCGCTCGCCGCGGTGTTTCTCGGTATCGTCCTCACCGCCTTCGGCGTCGTGCTCTTCGAGACGCTCTCACCCGACCTCACGTACGGGGCGGGCACGCTCCCGTTCCCGCGGTCGTGGTACGCGCTGATGTCGCTCGTGGGCGGGTTCACCATCATGCTCGCCACTCTCGCGCTCGTCCGCCACAAGTGGCCGTCCCGCCCCCGGTACGCCGCGCTCGGCATCCTGCTCGGCGCGTGGGTTGCCTACCCCTACCTGATTCCCGGTGCGGCGAGCGACACGCATCCGCTCGGCTACGCCATCGTCCTCGCGACACCGGTCGTCGTCGGGTACATTCTCCAGCGGGACGCGGGACGCGCACTCCGGCGTGTCGCCCGCGACCGCGTCGCCACGGCGTTCGGCGTCGGGGTCGCGCTCTGTATGCTCCTCTTCTTCCTCTCCGTCACCGGCTACCTCTCGATTCTCGCCATCGAGGGACTGCCCCACCGCCGGGTCACTGCCGTGATTCCGACGCTCTACCAGCTCGTCACGTGGCCCGTCCTCGAACTGTACTTCCCGCACGTCCCGCTGTTCGTCGCGCTGTCGCCCGGCCACCTCCTCATCACGGGCCTGTTGAGCGCGCTCGTCGGAACGAGCGCGGCGTTCATCGCGTACCGCTGGCGCGCCGGCGGCGACGCGGGCCTCACCGAGGGGAGCGCGGGGAGCGCCGCCATCATCGGGTCGTGCACGTGTGGCTGCTGCGGGCCGCTCATCGCGAAGGTCGCGGTGCTGGCGACGAGTTCCTCGGTCGCCGCGCCCATCTACTGGCTGTTCGTCGACACCGCCTCGCCGTTCAGCACGCTGTTCCTCGTCGGAAGTATCGTCCTCTTCACCGCCAGCGTCGTCTACTCGGTTTCGGCGAGCGCAAGCGACACGCCCGACAGCCGCGAACGCGCCGTTTCAACGTGATTCGCTGCCGTACGCGTCGTCGCGGAGGCAAGCGTTGAGGTCGCCGGCGACGGTCTCGATGATATCGAGGCGCGTGATGTCCGTCGCCCCATCGCTGTGGTCAGTCAGTATCCGTCAAGCCCTGTTGGAGGCCGCGAACGATGGCTTCGAGGTCCGCGGAATCGATATCGAGGTCGAGCGAAATCGCGTGTGGCTCCGTTGCTGGTTCGCTGCTGTCCGCCGAGCCACCGCCCGCAGTGGCGTTTTCGACCGTGGCTTGGGCTTCTTCGGCGGCCGCCCTCGCTTCGGTGGCTGCCTCCTTCGCGTCGCTCGTCGCCTCCGCGAGGTCGGCGACGAGCTCCGATGCGGAGTCCGCGTCCGCTAGTTCCGCAAGGTCGCCCTCACCCGCGCTAACAGCGGCGTCCGCGTCCCCGCCGTTTCCGTCACCGGTTCCCTCCATCTCCTCATCAGTTGCGGCGTCGCTTCCCGCGACGGACTCGTCTCCGTCCGGTTCGTCACCGTCCGGTTCGTCACCAGCCGTCTCGTCTGCCGGTTCCTCTGCCGCCGCTGATTCCTCCACGGCTTCCGATTCCCCGTCAGTCCCGTCCCCGACATCGGCTTCGTCGCCGCCCGTTACATCGGCCTCCGCTGTTTCGCCGTCCCCCGCTGCTTCGTCGTTCGTCGCGTCGTCCGCCACGGCGATTGTGATTCCCGGGCCGGCGTCGATGTCGATGTAGACCGTGTCGTCCTCCCGCGTCAGTTCGACACCGGTGTCGGTTTCGTCGGCTGCGTTCTCGACGCCGCCGTCGGGTTCCAGGGTGTCGGTCTCGGATGCCCCCGTCGTCTCCTGCGTCGGCTCGCCGGCATCGATCTGAACGCCCTCCGGGAGGTCAACGCCGGCAAGGTCGACATCGCCGCCGACACTGATTTCGACGCCGGACTCGTCGTCCACTGTGATTTCCACGCCGGACTCGTCGCCGACCGTACCCTCGATTTCGCCAGCGTCCTCGAGGAGTTCCCGCGTCACTTCTTCGGCTGCCTCGCCGACATCATCTGACGAACCTTCGACGGCGTCTGTCAGCGCGTTCGCTGTCGGCGCTTGCTCCGTCCCGGCGGTCGGGTCTGCTGTGCCGGGCTGTGACGCGGCGTCCGCCTCGTCCGACACCGCTGTCACTGCCTCGATTGGCTCGGATACCTCCGGCGGCGCGGTCTGTGCGGTGGCTTCGCCTCCGCTCCCCGGCTCGCCGGCCGCGTCGGTGGCGTCCGTGACGGGTTCGGTGACCGCCGCAATTTCGTCGGCGAGCTCGCGGACCGTGTCCGCCGTTTCCGCGACCCGTTCACTGGCCCGGTCGATCTCCGCAACCGCCTCCTCCACGACACCGCGTGCGGTCTCCTCGGCGGTCCGTGCGGCCGTCTCCTGCGCCACGGATTCAGCTGTCTCCGTGGCCGTCTCGGCGGCGACCTCGCGAGCCGTCTGCGCAGCCACCCGCTGCGCGACCGACTCCACCGTGTCTGCAACAGCCTCCTCGCTCGCCGGGGTGTCGACCGTCTCCGCGACTTCCTTGGACCGTTCGGCGGCTTCCTCCGCCGTTTGCGCGGCCTGCGACACCTCTTCGGCGGTCTCCGATACCAGTTCTTCGCTGGTGTCCTCCGCGATGTCGCGGGCGACGCGCGCGGCGACTTCCGCGGCCGTTCGCCGCGCAGTCTCCTCGGCCGCAGCCTCCACATCCGCGGCCGCCGTCGTGGCCTCTGATGCCGTCGTGTCGGCCGTGTCCGCGGCCGCCTCGGCCACATCAACCGCCTCCTGTGCTGTCTCTGTGGCGTCCGCGACCTCTGTCGTCCTCGCTTTGGAGCTCGATTCCTCGTCAGCACGCTCCGTGTCATCCGTGTCCGCGGGCGTGGCCACCCGGTATCGGTCCTCCACGTCGCGTTCGAGGAGGCCCGCCCACTCGTACAGGTCGAGAAGCGTGGTGAGGCCGGTTTGGACGCGACTGGTGTCGAGGTCTTGGTCCGCGAGGTCGGCGACGAGCGGGACGAGGTCCTCTTCCGTCAGTGGGTTGTCGGTGAGGACGCCCTGCACGTCGTCTGTGAGGGACCAGTCGGAGAGCACGTCTCGCGCCCGCTCCCTGGCGCGGTCCTCATCCCCGTCGGCGAGCGCGCTCGCGAGCTTCTCTCCGGGAGCGGTCAGCGTGTGTTGTTGCTGATTATGGGGTTCGAGGACACCGAGTTCCTCGAGGAAGCGGGTCTGGCGCCCGACCACATCAGAGACGCTCGTAACGTCCTCGACATCCGACGTGTACGTGGGGGTGTCTGCAGCGCCGGCTTCGCTCCAGCCCGCCAGGATCTCGTGTAGCGTGTCGAGACTCACACCCTTCGGGATGTCGTGCTCGGCCATCACCGGACTCATTGGTAGGAGTTCTCAAAAATCTCGTGGCCGAGTCCCGCCACTACGCTCCGAGCACCGCACTGGAGACCGTGGCGTTTGCTGCGTACAGCGACCAACGCGGCCGGAATGACAGCAAACATCAGGTTTTTCTGTGCCATCGGTCTAGCTGCGGTAACGATGACTCCATTCTCAGGGAGTAGCGGCGCTATGAATCCCGAGACTGGACGTACTAGCTCACAGCGCAGGTATGGGTTCGACGGCGCTGTCGAACCCGTTACCGAGCACGAGCAGGTGAATGACCATCTCGCGCACGTCTACGACGACCGCGACGAACAACTCGCGACGGTCGTCTCCTTTCTCCGCCACGGCCTCGAATCGGGGGAACAGTGCATCTACGTCACACACGAGACCCCTCGAGAGACCGTTCTCGAGGCCCTCCGTGACGCCGGGGTCGATGTCGATACCGCGCTCGAAACCGGAGCGTTCGAGGTGGTAGCGGCGGCGGACGCCTACCAGCAATCGGGTGCGTTCGACCCGGACGCTGCGCTCGAGTTCTGGCGGGAGAAACTCTCCGGGGACGTAGCGACTGACTTCGCGGGCGTTCGGACGGCAGCCGAGATGAGCTGGGCGCTTGACGACCCCGGCACGACGAACAGCCAGCTGGCCGAATACGAGGCGTTACTCAATCCGTTCTATGCGGCGAACGACCACACGGGTCTCTGTCAGTACAACCGCACGCGCTTTCCCGACGAGATTATCGACGACGTCATCGAGACCCATCCGTTGATTGTGCAGGACGGTACGGTGTCGCAGAACGTCTACTACACGCCGCCCGAGCAGTTCCTCGACGACCAACCGGAAGCGCGAGTGGACCGGAAGCTCCGGACGCTTCGCGACCGAACCGACTCGCGGACGACGCTGCACGACCACGAACAGTATCTCCACGAGCTCTACGAGATTATCGCCGCAACTGACCGCGACTTCAACGAGAAACTCCAGGCGCTCTTCGAGGTGGGATGCGAGCGTTTCGACATGGAACTGGGCGGGCTTGCGCAGGTGAACCCGGGGACCGACCGGTTCGAGGTCGAAGCCACCAGCGGCGGCCACCCGGATCTCGTTCCCGGTGCTCAGTATCCGCTCTCGGAGACGTACTGTCGGGCGACCGCCGACGACGGCGGTACCTGTGCCGTCACGGACACCGACGGATACGAGGACACGCTCGGGTACGAGGAGTTCGACGTGCACGCGTATCTCGGAACGTATTTGGCGTTCGACGACGCGGCCGACCGTACGTTCTGGTTCGTCTCGACCGAGCCGCGCGACGAAATCTCGCAGGGCGAGCGGACGTTCCATCACCTGATGGGCCAATGGGTGCGCTACGAACTCGAACAGCGACACCAGACGGACCAGTTCCTCGCGCTGAACAACCTCAACGAGACCGCTCGCGACATCAATCGGGCGCTGGTCGAACAGTCGACACAGGCGGACGTCGAGCGAGTGGTCTGTGACCGGCTCGCCGCCTCGGACTCGTACACGTTCGCCCACGTCGCCACCGTCGAGAACGGTGCAGTCACGCTGACGACTGATGCGAACGTTCACGACGAGGCGGGCGAACGCGCTGAACGTCCGGGAGCACAGCTCGTCACCGAGGCTGTCGACACCGGCACCCCCCAAATCGCGAGTGTTGCGGACATTGCGGCCGAGCATGAGCCACTGACAGCAGTCGAGGACGACCGCGGAATCCGGAGGCTAGCGTCGATTCCGGTCGCGTACGAGGACGAACAATACGGGGCGTTGACGGTCGCTACGGCCCGTGAGCGAGCGTTCGACGAGACCGAGCTCGGTGTGCTCGCGCAAGTAGGCGAAATCATGGGGTTGGCGCTGACAGTGATCGACCAACAGCGGACGCTCGAACACGAACGAGAACGCATGGAGTTCTTCAATCGGCTGGTGCGCCACAACCTCCAGAACGACCTGAGCGTCGTGCAGGCGCGAGCGAGAATCATCGCCGACGACGTCGCGCCGGACGCTACGGACCACCTCGAGGTCATTCGGTCCCGGCTCGACGAGATGAGCGACCTCATCGACACCCTCCGGTCGTTGATGAAGGCCGTTCTCGAAACCGGGGACACCGAACTCGAACCGGTCGACCTCGGGAAAATACTTGACGCGGAACTCCAGAACGCGCGACAGGTGTTCGACGACGCGGAGTTCGATAGTCGCGGTGAGACGGCCGCTGCCGGCATGGTACTCGCCGACGACCTGTTGTCGGAAGTCTTCGAGAATCTGCTGGCGAACGCCGTCGAACACAACGACAAAGAGACGCCTCACGTCGAGGTGGCCGTCGAAGAGCGCGCGGAGACGACGACAGTCCGGATTGCGGACAACGGCCCGGGCGTGCCCGACGACATCAAAGACACCGTCTTCGAGAAAGGCGTACAGGGGTTCGACAGCGCGGGAACCGGATTCGGCCTGCATCTCGTCCGAGAGATCGTCGACGGCTACGACGGCGAAATCACCGTCGAAGACCGACAGCCGGACGGCACCGTGTTCAGTCTCTCACTTCCGCGGGCGACGGCTGGCGAGGAGTAGCACTAACTTCCTACTAGTAGTCTGGGTTCTCTTTCCGGAAGGAGAGAATTACGGCGTCGACGAGACGGTGCGCGTCGTCTGAGTCGGTGCGCGTCGGCGTTCCTCTCGCTGTAGGCGGCGAGTTTTCGTCTCGAAGACAGCGGGTTGTCCGAGAACGAGCATTGACCAACAACCAGCAGACCATTATTGTGTCCGCCCAAGGAGACAGTATGACCGAGCGGGACGTCCATCCTGAGACAAGTTCTCTTCCAACGCCACGGACAATCGATGTTCTCCATATTGATGATGACGCCAGTTTCAATGAGCTCGTCGCTGCCTTCCTTGAGCGCGAACACGAGCACATCACTGTTCATTCCGAGACAGATCCGCGAGACGCGCTTGCGATGCTTGACGATAGAGCGCTGCCGGTGGATTGTATCGTGAGCGACTACGATATGCCCGAGTTGGATGGCTTGGAGGTCTTGGAACGAGTGCGTGATACGCATCCAGATCTTCCATTCCTTCTCTTTACGGGGAAGGGGAGTGAGGAGATTGCTAGTGAAGCTATCAGTGCTGGGGTGACTGACTATCTCCAGAAAACCGGTGGTACGGAACAGTACAGCGTCCTTGCGAATCGGATTCAGAACGCCGTCGAAGGAATGCGAGCGGAACAGTATTTGAACCGGGGGCTCGAAGCGATTGAAACCGCACGAGACGGCATCGGCATTCTCGACGAGGACGGCTACATCGAATACGTCAATTCCGCGTGGGCGGATATTCTCGGGTACGACCGCGAGGAGTTGCTTGGCGTTCACTGGGAGGCGTTCTATCATGACGACGATATCGAGCAGGTCACTGATGTACTGCTGCCGGAAGCACGTCAGGGGCGATGGCGCGGCACGACATCATTCGTCCGGAAGAGCGGTGATGAGATTACTGTCGAGCATACGCTCTCGTATACGGACGATGGCTCGTTGATCTGCACGCTCACACCCCTCCCGAGCGAGACGAACGCCGCGAACTCGTCCCTGAAGGAACGCGCGATGGATGAAGCGCCAATCGGGATCCTGTTGACTGACCCGCAGCAGGACGATAATCCGATCGTCTACGCGAACGACGAATTCACGGCGCTTACTGGCTACGAGAGACGTGACGTTCTCGGGCGGAACTGTCGGTTCCTCCAGGGCGAAGCCACTGCCGACGAGCCGGTTGCCGACCTCCGTGATGCCATCGAAAACAGGGAGTGGGTGACGGTCGAGTTGCGGAACTACCGGAAGGATGGAACGGAGTTCTGGAATCGTGTCCGTATCGCCCCGCTGTTCGACGACAACGGCGACCTCGAGTTGTTTGTCGGATTTCAGGACGACGTAACCGAACAGAAACAGTACGAGCAGAAGTTACAAACACAGACTGCGCGGTTGGAAGCGCTGTTTGAGCATTCCCCAGATATGTTCGCCGTGCACGACATCGAAGGTGTCATCCGCGACGTAAATCAGCGGTTGTGTGACGAACTCGGATACACGGAAGACGAACTCATCGGACGGACAGTTTGGGACCTCGATCCGTCTGCCGACCGAGAACGCGCATCGTCGTTCTGGAAAACAATGCCGCCAAATAGCCCACATCGATTTGAGGGGGAACTCGAACGGAGCGACGGATCGACGTTCCCGATCGAGATTCATCTCATCCGCCTTAACTTGGATGGGAAGGATCGGTTCGTGGCGATGGATCGCGATATTAGCGAGCAGAAGCGGCGTGAGCGTGAGCTCGTCCAGCAGAACGAGCGACTGGAGCGGTTCACGAGTGTCGTCAGTCACGACTTGCGGAACCCGCTCCAACTCGCGAGCGGTCACTTAGACCTATTACAGGACGAGTACGAGAGTGAGCACATCGAGAAGATAGACGACGCGTTGGGTCGGATGGACGCGCTAATTGATGATTTACTGGCGCTCGCCCGCGCCGGTGAGGAGGCGATGGAGATGGAACCGATTTCGCTGGCGACGATAGCACGAACGTGCTGGGGGACGATTTCGACGCTGGATGCGACACTCTCCATCGAGACAGAACGCACCATCCAAGCGGATCGTGACCAACTCCAGCAACTCGTCATGAACCTCTTGCAGAACGCTATCGACCACAGCGGACCAGACGTAGCGGTGACGATCGGTGATACGGCGGACGGATTCTACATCGCTGATAACGGAGACGGGTTCCCCGACGCCGAGCAAGCGACGTTGTTCGAGGCGGGATATACAACTGCCGAAGATGGAACCGGGTTCGGGCTCAGTATCGTCAAAGAAGTCGTCGACCGACACGGCTGGGAGATTACGGCGACAAACGGACCGGAGGGGGGAGCACGATTTGAAATCCGCACCGACAACAACTAGAGTAGTATGTCGTGGTATATCCTGTTCCCCGCCGGGCTCTTCGAAATCGCGTGGGCGATCGGGCTCGAATACTCCGACGGCCTCACGAAACCTTGGCCTACGCTCGCCACCGTCGTCGCGCTCATCGTCAGCATGCTCCTCCTCGCACACGCCATCAAAGCCCTCCTCGTCGGCACCGCCTACGCCGTCTGGACCGGAATCGGCGCCGTCGGCACAGCTCGGTATCATCTTTTTCGACGAACCCGCCACGCTCCTCCGAACCGCCTGCATCGGCCTCATCGTCGTCGGCATCGTCGGCCTCCACCTCACAACCAACGCCGCCTGAGTGTGGTTGATTTCACTCAGACGCGGCAACCCTCCCAGAGTGACAGCAGGTTTAAATGATGTTGAAATATTGGAGGGCAGCGACCAAGAGGATGGCAGCGACCAGCACAATCTTGAATACCCAGGATGGAACGTCTTTCCGAATTCGGAACGCCCAGTCCATACAGACGCAACGTACGGCTACCTCTTATACTCTCCAGGCGAGTTTCTGAACGCGCGTATCGTGACGCGCTCACAGTAGTGGCTACTAGCACAGAAACGGGATGCGCTCGAAATCAGGCAGCGAGCATTCACAGTGTGGCGAGTGGAGTTGCTGGCAGAGAAACCATGCTCGTGCTTTTATTCTACTAGGGGCGCTAGGGTTGGTATGGAGGAACACACCGACTCAGACCGCGCGATCGTCTTTGATCGGTTGGGTGACTGGGTGCTCGGAGCGGTTCTCTGGATTAGCGGGTGTGTCGTCGCGCTCGGTGGCGCAGCACTCTACTATGGGGTGACTCGCCAGGGGGTTGCGGACCTTATTCGTGAGGGGGAGTTCCGGTCCGATGTGCTCACGGAGGCCGAAGCAATTGACCTAATCACCGCATTGAGCCACTGGAGTGGGATTGGTCTTCTTGTTTCCGGCGCGAGTATCATCCTCATCGGCGTTGCGGTTGTCGTCGTCCACCGGCGCGCCCGACGCGATAATCGAGGAACTCCGGCATGGATTCTCGGGGTCGTTGGGGCGACAGTCGCGGCCGTCCTCAGTTTCGTCCCGTTCTCACCGGTTCTTGGCGGTGCTGCCGCCGGCTATCTTGACTCCACGCACGACTCACGTGGGATTAGCGTCGGCGCGCTCGCCGGCGTCTTTGGGAGTCTCCCGCTGCTCATCATTGGTCTCTTCACGAGCGCAGGACTGTTCGTGAGCAGCCCGCCTGAAGCCGTTACCGCGGTTGCTATCCTTCTCGGTATCGCTGTGTTCATGAGTCTCGTCTACTTCGTCGGGCTGAGCGCGCTCGGCGGCTTCGTCGGCAAATGGGTTCGTAAGCGCTGAGGAGCGAGAATCAAACGGGAGGGGCGGAAGCGACTACGGGTGGCCGAACCGTAATGTTCAGGGAACGTCGTGTTGGGCCACTATTCCCGAGACACCGTCGACCGTGACGATTACGAGAACTGTGTCGTTCTCGGGGTTGACGTAAACGTCCAAATAGCTGATCGGGTCTGGTGTCGTCGTCGTACTCTCGTATCCCGAGTTCGTGGCTTTGACGGTTACTTCCTCGGCATCGAACTCCGACAGGAATCTGACTCGGACTCGGTCCTCAGTTTCATCGAACGTGAATTCGAACGCGTTTTCCGGGACTGCGTTCACGACCTCCGGCGGGAGAGTGTCCCCGCGTGGAACGGCTGTCTGCGTCGTGGTCTCTTCGTCGGCCACAAAATCGATATCGACTGTTTTCTCGGTGTATCGGCCCGACGCAGTGACGTGTGTTCCGTCGACCGAGACTGAGTGTTCGGCGCTGGCAGCGCCGAGCCGTTTGTTGAGCCTCGCCGCGTTCACGTCGTCCGTAGCGTTGAGGCCGAGCGCGGCCGTGATTTCGTGGGTGTCTGGTTCGAACGTCACCGAGGACACGACCGTATCGTCTTTCGAGATGAGGCCGCCGGCCAGCGGACCCTCGGTGTCACCAAACGTGTGCTGACTGAGGTCGATTGGGCCGTCCCAGCCGACCATCACGTGACCCACGTCCGTTTCGGTGAGCAGCGTTGCGAAGCTATCGCCGGTCGTGCCAGCGTGTGCACGGTTGTCGCGTCGTGTTTCGAGGACAGCCTCGACGGGGTCGCGCGCATCAGCGATGACTACGGTCGTTTCGTTGACGGCGGCAAACCCGTCGGTCCCTTCGACGAGCGCGTACATCGCGTAGTCTCCTGTGGTCCCGACGCGCTCGAACTGGGTCTGCTCGGGTCCTGTACGAAGTCGTGTCTCGATGGTGGTTGGGTCGAGGTCGCCGCGCCCGATGGTGACGCCGTCCGCGAAGAACAGTTCGGTGATTCCCTGTTCTGGTCGTGCCGGGTCGACTAACCGGCCGAGACCGACGATGGCCAGCGAGAGGACTGCCCCACCGAGAACACGGCCACCGGTCTGTAACGGGAACGTCAAAAGTGGGTCGTTAATATCGTCCAGACCGGGTAGCGTGGGTGCGAGATTCTCGTCGTTCTGGCCGGGCGTGGGAACGATTAGAGGGAGAGCTGGGTTGATCTGTGAGGGTGCCTCGGAGAGGGTGAAGTCGATGTACGCAGTGACCGTCCCACCGTTGCTTGCTGGGAGCCACTCAGCGTATGGCTCGGTATCGTTAGCTTTGGGGTTGCTACAGCCCGCGACTGCTGTCGCTGTCGCTGAGAGGCCGAGTGCAATGAACTGTCGGCGGTTGAGCTTTGGCATAGCGCTGTCTACCGCTTGTCCGGAGTGTCCGAGTATCGCCACCTAAAGCATCCGATATCAGTCCGCTAGTGGCGGTCAGGGCGGCCTGAGAGCCGTTCTCGGCCAGCCGCTCTGGTGGACTGTTTCCGACGGGTGGCATCCTAGTGTTCTTCGTATGGCTGCACGACGACGTAGCCGCTGTCGCCGCTGAACTGCATCTGGAAGCGTTCACCGGATTCCTGTCCGACCATGTCTGAAAGGCTCTTGTTGACTTGGACGTCCGGGGTTGTGTCGCTCCAGGCGACGGTGGCACTCGGGTCGGTGGAGACGGGTGGCTTGAGCACGACTGGGTCTGCGTGCGTCGTGATAGCGACGTAGCCGGGGCCGGAGAGGGAGACGTTCGTGAAGCCGCCGGCGAACGCGCCAGCGAGACTGTCCATCGACGTGATTTCGTACGAGATATCGGAGTCGAACGCGAGGATGTCCTCGCCGTTGACGGTGATCGATTCGTCGGCGTCGAGTTCGAGGAGCTGGACTTTCTTCTCGCTGTCGGCGAGATACGCGTGGCCCTGTCCCGCGATGGTCATCACGGGAGTGCCTTCGCCGGTCGCAGCTTGTTTCAGGAACCCACCGATCCCGCCTTCGGCTGAACTCTTCCCTTTGAACGACAGGTCGCCGGTGTAAGCAACCATGGACCCAGCTTTCGCCAGCACCTCACCATCAACGGCGACATCAAGCGTGTAGTTGTTCTCTAGCTGGAACGGTTCATCCGTTTCCGTCGGTCCGTGTTCGGACGTAAACTCGTCGATATTCATGGCGTAACGCCGATGTGACTCGGCTATACGTGAGTGTACGCCCGAACCACGATAAACACACAGCCGGCGTTTCTGTCCCAGCAAACGGAGACAACACTAAACCACTACCCCCTCGAGTAAATACGTATGTCACGCACGCCGGCCGCGATACGTCGGCCAACACACCCGTCGCCCGTCTCCCGGAAACATACCGCTGCTCGGATCCACGGGCGTTGAGAATGCGCGGGGAACGTACGGCGGCGATCCCGATTGGAGTTTATCCCGAGCCAGTCCTCAAGTATGCTGTCACGGACGGAACACCAGTTATCACGGCAACAAATGAGGCGTTCGAGGATACGTTCGAACCGCTGCCGTCCGACCCCGCGGTGTCAGTCGTCTTCGAGCACTTCGATGTCGTCGAGTCGCCTGGACCTGACGACCCCCTGACTGAGATGGTGCAGGGGACGGCAACCGGTGTGTATCTCGATGGGTTCGGTGAGACCGACTCGTATCTGGCACGCCTCCTCCCGGTCGACGATACGACCGGCTTCCTCGCGTTCACCCGGCTTGATGACGTTCTTGCTGTCGCGGAGACAGCGGGTGCTGGACAGGTTGCCAGCATGATCAGCCACGACCTTCGCAACCCGCTCGACGTTGCTACCGCGCATCTTCGAGCAGCCCGCGAGACTGGGCAGTCCGAACACTTCGATGCGGTCGCCGAGGCACACGGCCGCATGGAACGAATCATCCGTGGTGTTCTGACACTTGAACGGGGACCAGAGGCCGTAAACCCCTCAGAACAACTCTCTCTGGAGAACGCGGTAGCTGACGCCTGGGGGTCTGTCGACACGAAACACGCTACACTCGACATCGTGGACACGCTGCCGACCGTGCTCGCCGACGCGGATCAAGTCCACCGCCTGTTCGAGAACCTCTTCCGGAACGCGGTGGAGCACGCCGGTGAGACTGTGACCGTGCGTGTCGGCTCCCTCAACGACGGGATTTTCATCGCTGACAATGGCCCCGGCATTCCAGCGAACGAGACAGACGCCGTGTTCACGCCCGGCTACTCGGCAGGAGACGTTGGAACGGGGCTTGGACTTGCGATTGTCAACCAAATCGTTACCGCTCACGGGTGGACAATTCGTCTCACGACCGCTCAAAGCGGAGGCGCTCGCTTCGAGGTGCGATGGTGACCGCATACGGGAGACCGTCTGGCGATGCGACCACCCGACCGATGTCGAACCGGCGGGGTCGTAGATAGCTATGAACGACCGGCTACAGAACGCACCTATCGGCATTATTGAAGTATCGGACGGAAACATCGTAGACAGCGTCAACGACGCCGCGCGCGAACTGATCGATCTCGAAGGCAGTGCGGCGGGGGCAGCCGTCGACGACGTCATGCCGCGATCGGTTGAAGATTCACTAGTGGATGCCTTCACAGGCGCCGCAGTCACTACCACCGAATTCGAAGAGTACTACCCGGCTCTCGACCGGTGGCTCGCTGTTTCGATCATTCCAGTAGCCGACGCAACAACGGTCTATTTACAGGATGTGACACCACGCCGCCGTCAGGAAGAGACGATTGAACGCTTACAGGCAGAACGCGACCGAACTGGCGTTGTCGACGCGGTACTCTCGGATGTACTGGCCGACCTCGTCGCTGCGTCATCGCGCGACGAAATAGGCGAAACGATCTGTACGGGGCTTGGGGAAACCGACCTTTACGAGTTCACGTGGGTAGGTGAACGTTCCGTTGGACGTGACGGGCTTGTCGTTCAAGCGTCCGCTGGAGAGACCGGTGAGACGTTCGCGGCGGTCCGCGAGACGCTCGAGGCGGACGTGCAAACTCCGGAGGAACGTGCAGTTGAGACTGGTCGTCTACAAACGAGCCAACCGCTCGCGGAGGACGGAGCACTGCCAGACGCGATCCGAATGGCTGGCTTCGCTGACGGCGTCCAATCTGTTCTCGCTATTCCGCTCGTGTCTGGGTCGAACGTCCACGGTGTGGTTGGTGTCTATGCGGCTGGAACTGACGCGTTCTCTGAGCGCGAGCGACGGAGTTTCAAGACACTCGGAGAAATCGCGGGGTTCGCCATTACTGCGACACGAAACCAGACGCTGTTACTGTCGGACGCAGTGACCGAAATCACCTTCGACGTCGGGAGTGCATCCGCTCTCGCCACACTCAGCGACGACCTCGATGCCACAGTCACGCTGACGGGAGTGGTGCCACAGGACCGTGATGCGATACTCTGCTTCGTTGAACTAGAGAGTGAGCGTATCGGTGAGTTCGATAGAGTGGCCGCTACTACTGCGGGTGTCGAGAACGCGCGCCTTATTAGCGAAACAGCGTCGGGCGGCAGCGTAGAACTCGAACTCTGCGGTTCGTCTCCACTGCTTGCTGTCACCTCTCTCGGTGGGAGTGTTCGTCGGGCGACCTTCGACGACGGCGCCGGTCGAGTCGTCGTCGATCTCCCGCAGGACAGCGATATTCAGCGGCTAACCAACACTATCACTGATAGTGAGGGCGTTGATATCGTCGCAAAGCGCGAGCGAGACCGGTCCGTGACGACGGCACGGGAACTGCGCGATGAACTCGAGGATCAGCTGACTGATCGGCAGCGAACCGTGCTTCGGACCGCGTACCTCGCTGATTACTTCGAGTCCCCGCGAGGAAGCACTGCAGAGCAAGTCGCGGCGTCCCTCGATATCACTGGGTCAACGCTCCTGCATCATCTCCGGGCCAGTCAACGGAAGTTACTCGACGTGTTCTTCGAAGAAGAGACCGCAACGACGGACTAGTTCAGACTTCTTCTCGCCCGATCTGGGTGAACTCGTTAAGGATGGTGTGGTCGTCGAGAAGCCGGCGTGCACGTTTTTCGAGGCGGTCTGCACGGTCCGCGAGTTCGGCGTATTCTGCGTGGGTTTCGCGCGTGTCCGGGCTTGTTTCGGCTTCGAGTACTGCACACGTGGACGCGGCGCTGAAGTACTCTCCGAGCGTCTCGTACGCGAGGATTTGGCGTTGTTGGTCGATGACGGCTCGTACGTCGGCTTGGTCAACGGGCTTGCAGAGGTACTCGTCGAACGGCATTTCGAGCACGTCGAAGTCTGGGTCAACTGCTGTTACCATGACGACGCGGCCGTAATAGCCTGCTTCGTCGAGTTGCGCCAGCACTTCGTCGCCCGACATATCCGGCATATGGCGGTCCAGAAGGACGATGTCGATCGATGAGTCGTCGATGATTGAGAGTGCCGCTTCGCCGCCGTAGGCAGTGTCGACGTTACAGACTCCGCGGAGGCGGAGTGCGTAGGCGTCAGCCACCTCTCGCTCGTCGTCGACGACGAGTGCTCGCAACTCATTTGATCGATCACTGTCCGCCATCTGTGAGGAGTGGTTCAGGGTCGTCCCTACATCCTCATAACTGATTGGCTTCCGTCCCGCGTCTGCACTCCTAGACTCATCCGAGGCGTCGAATCTGGATAGCTAGCCCCATCCTCCAGTAGGAACCCCCGTATCTCATGAAGTATGTCCCCGCAATTGACGGCCCCCAGCACGAAGCACCCACCTACCCACTCAGACAGCGAGGAACTGACCTCCGGTGAACTCCTCGACCTCTTCGGGGACGAGTACACCCGCCGCGTGTACGAGGCGGTCGCCGAAGAACCGCGGAGCGGCCGCGCTGTCGCCGAAGCCGCTGACGTCTCCCGACCGACAGCGTATCGCCGCCTCAACGACCTCAGCGACGCCGGTCTCGTGCGCACCGAGATGGTCATCCGCGACGACGGCCACCACCTCGAGCGCTTCGAGGCCGTGGCCGAGTCCCTCTCGATTTCCCTCGCCGACGGCTGTCTCGACGCGATCGTCACCGTCGATGAGTGACCGACTGCGGCTCGCGGCGTCACACGCCGCACCGGACGGATGAGCCACAGTTTTCACCCCATAGTGAGGATGTCCGCCCGCACCCTGCCCGCTACGCCAGCAACGCACCCGGACTAATCCGGGCGATACGATATGATTACGGCGACCGGTCCTGTTGCACTCGCAGCCAGCACCGTGGCGGTACTCACGAGTTTCGGCTTCGTCGCAACAATCCTTCGGCACCGGCACGACCCCACGACAAGCCCCATGATCGGAATCGCCGTCGCACTCTTCGCCGGCGCCCTCCTCCATCTCGCCGTCGTCGATGTCGCCCCAGTCCGTCACGCCCTCGGCATTCAGTGGACGCCAACGGAGTCACCCGGCGGATTCTGGACGCTCATCGCGTTCGACCTCCCAGCGATCGTCGGCGTCTTATGGTTCCTGTTCGCACTCCAATATACGGGTCGCGACCGAAAGGCGACGCCGATCGCGCTTTCAGCGGTCGTAGTTCTCCTCGTGCTGCTCATCGCCCCCAACGTCGCCCTTGCAATGGTCGGCGCGTTCGTCGGCATTTCAACAAGCACATTCAACACGGTCCTCGGGATGACGATCGTTCTCGCCGACTCACTGGCAGTGATCGGTGTCTTCCTCATCTGCGCGACAACACTCAGACACAAGGCGTTCCCCGCAACCCAGACCGCAGCACTCACCCTCGCCATCAGCGCAATTCTGACGCTCCCCTTCATCACGACAACACTCCAAGAACCGATTGCAACACCACTCGCCATCACCACGTCGGCACTACTCTTCACCACCGTAATCCGCCGATACCGTGTTTTCGAAACACTCCCCGTCGTCTCCATCGCCGGACGCGACCGCGTTATCAACGAAATGTCCGACGGCATCGTCCTCGTCGGTGCCGACAGCACTATCCGAGACCTGAACCCCGCCGCAGAATCACTGTTCGACATCTCGCGCGATGAGGCAACCGGAGCGCCGCTAGACACAATCACCGCCACGCTCCCTGCTCCCGAATCGCTTGCGGAGTCAGAACCACAGGACATTCGAGTTGACTCCGGGCGAACGGTCTCCGTCACTGCCGAGTCCGTAACCAACACGCGCAACCGGACGCTCGGACACCTCCTCGTATGCCGTGACATCACAGACGCACGCCGACGCGAACACCGCCTCAGCGTTCTCACACAGTTAGTAGCCGATGCGACAACCGACCAGATGCGCACCGTCACAGACATCGCCGACGCTATCGCCGACGACGACCACACTGCAACCGAGGGTGGAGCACGCATCCAGAAGACCGCAACAGACACGGCGACGTTAGTGGGGCGAGTGCGAAGCGTGGAGCGCGCACTCGCTGACCGTGACCCTGCGCAAGCGACGACTACCTGCCTACAGGAACTCCTCACCGACATCCAGAACACGCTCGGTGTCGACGCCCCATCAGCAGCGGCTGGAACGCCAGTACAGGTCTCAGCTAACCGCTCGCTCGTCGTCGCCATCCTCGAAACACTCGTTACCGCCGCCGAAACCACCGGAACGACAGTTTCCCTCCAAGTGGACATCGATGACGAGTTCGTTACGATTGGGGTCGTGCCGTACAGGCATCGCGACGGGAACACCATCCCCAGCCGGGCGCTCGATATTGCGCGGCTCGCAGCCGAGCACACCGACTGGACTGTCGAGACGAAAACGATCGACGGCGTCCCAGCGGTGTGCGTTCGACTCCCCACACGCCGCGCGAAGACCCGCAGGAACGCGGAGCGTGAGACAGCATGAGTCCCGACCTTCCGCTTGTCGCCGTCGATGTCCTCGTCGTCGCTGTGTTCCTCCTGCTGGGCGGGATGGGTGTTCGGCACCGCGAGCGCCCCGAGGCACTCGTTATCACCGTCCTGTGGGTCGTGCTCGCCGGCCTCAGCATGCTCCTTGTGCTCGCTCGCACCAACGTCATTACCGGACAGACAGTCGCGAGCGCATTGCTCATTGGCTGGCTCGGTATCGTGCCACTCTGGACAGGGTTCGTGTTTGAGTACACTGGCCGCGGTCCATCTCTAAACCGCCAGCTAGCCTTTGGTACCGTCGTCTACGTGCTTGGAACCGGCGCCGCAAGTCTCCACGGAACAGTACTCCACGGTCCAGTCGGACTGCTGGTCCGCGCCGGCACATCGATACTGCAAACCGCGCTCATCGGCGTGGGGCTATTCGGCGTGTTTCTACTCGTTCGATCCACAGCCACCTATGACGATCTTCCACGCGGCCGAAGCGTGGCATTAGCCATCAGCGGCCTTGGGATTTCGGTGCTATTGTTCTCTCTGAGCACGCTCAGTGCAACCGATCCGGTAACGTTTCCCTGGACGACAACCGGCTTTCTAACCGTCGTTGCGGGCGCGTTCGCTGTTAGTGTGTTCCAATACGGACTGTTTAGTGAGACGCCCGGAGCCGGACCGCTCGCCCGGTCGTCAATACTAGAGGAGATGAGCGACGCGGTCCTCGTCGTCGATCAAGACGACCGCCTCGTGGACGCGAACAACGCCGCCGAACGCACCCTCGGCGTCGTCGTTGCGCGGGCTGCAGGCCGCCCGATTCAGTCAGTCCTAGGCTGGAACCCCGCAACCGCCGTCGCGTCGACAGCAACGGTCCCGACACCGAACGGACGGCGTCGGTTCGACGCAAGCCAATCATCGCTCACGAACACTCGTGGTGAACCGATCGGCACGGCGTACGTGTTTCAGGATGTTACAGACGAGCAGACCAGAGAACAGCGACTCGAAGTCCTGAATCGAGTCCTGCGACACAATCTACGCAACGACCTTGACGCGATTCGCGCGTTCGCGGAGGCACTCGCTGACGGCGACGTAGACGACCCCCCGGCTGTCGCGGAACGAATTCAGCGGACATCGAGCGACCTCGTCGACCTCGGGATCACAGTCGAGCGCGCAGAACGAATCCTGGCCGGGGACACCCTTCACCAGCACGAAGTCGCCGTCCCGGCACTCGTCGCAGATGTCGCAGACCAGGTTCACGACCGCGCTGACTGCCGTATCGACTGCGTCTCCGCGAACGAGAGCGAGCGTGAACCGCGTCTCACAACCGACCGCGACGTGCTCCGAACCGCCCTGCTTGAACTGGTCGAGAACGCGATCGAGCACACGGACAGTGACACGCCGACAGTAACGATCACCATTGCACAGACCGCCGACGGAGTGCGCATCAGCGTTCGGGACTACGGCCCGGGAATCCCGGAGCGTGAACGGGCAGTCGTACAGGACGGTGAGGAAACACCGCTCGAGCACGGAACCGGCGTTGGGCTGTGGTTCGTCTCCTGGGCAGTCACTCGACTCGGTGGAGAACTCTCCTTCCGCGACATCGAATCGGGAAGCTGCGTGCAGCTCACTCTCCCCGACCACCAAACGCCTATCCCCTAAGCCGTTCCCGGCACGGGACCACCACGTCGACGGAGGCAGGACCGTGCCGTCCAGCTCTACATCGTGGCGTTGAACGCGACACAGGTGCTGCCGTGACACGATCCTCCGGCTGGGTGTTTCCGGTGGAGAAACCCAGAATCCCCCATTATACGCGTTCAGTACCTACAGACGCGTAATGTCAGTCATCCCGTCGTTCGCCCTCCACTTCAGTGATGACACCCCGGTTACCGACCGGGTTCGCCGTCTCGTGTTACTGGTCTGCGCCATCGGTGGACTCGTCGTTCCGGCCTACTTCCTCGGAATCGCCGATGTCTCTCACTTAGCGTGGGACTTTCGCGCGTACTACACGGCCGCAGAAGCCGTAATCCACGGCCACTCGTTCGTCGGTATCAACACCGGCATCCCCGGCGTGACATACGTCTACCCGCCGATTTCAGTCGTCTTCTTCCTCCCCCACACCGCCATGGGCAGCTGGCAACTCGCATTCGCATTCCAGACCGCAATAAACGTCTGTGCGACCATCGCCCTCGCAGCCCTCACCATCCGAACAATCGAAACCTACCGCGGACGACTACCCCTGATAGACCGCACAGTCATCACGGGCTTCTGTCTTGGAACCGTCCCCGTGATGGCAGTCTTCGGATTGGGGCAAGTCGATATGGTAATCGCGCTCGCACTCGCCGCCGCGTTCGTCGCACTTGAACACGGCCGTGAAGGGATTGCCGGAGCGGCACTCGGCGGCGCTGCGCTGGTGAAGCTGTTCCCAGCAGTCCTCGGGCTCTGGTTACTCTGGCGGCGCGCCTGGCGCGCACTGGCCGCCGCAGTCCTCACAGGCATTTCCGGCGTCATTGTCGGCGGCGTTCTCTTCGGCTTCGAAATCTACAGCGAGTATCTCCACGTGCTCGCGGGCCGGAGTCGCATCGCGGCATTCAGCGAGACGGTTTCGCCGAACTTCTTCTCAATGACGCTGTTCCGTCCGTTCTCACAGCTCTTCCCGCACACCGACCCACACCTGTACGCGTTGTTCGCGGTCCTCGCAGTCACACCCATCCTCGCGCTCACCGCTACCCGAGACCACACAGTCACCGACCGCGTCACGACGTACCTCACGGCACTCATCGCGATGCTCGTCGTGTCCCCGGCCTCGAACACGCTGTACGTCGTCTACGTCTACTTCCCACTCCTCTGTCTCCTCCACCTCGACACGGGACAGCGCGGCCGCACAGCACTGCTGGTGGGAACCATCGCAATCGCGTTTCCCGTCCAACCAGCACAGATTCACGCAGTTTTGACGACCGCCGGCGTTTCCCCATCCCTCACCACACAGGGATTCGGCATCCTCAGCGAGGCCCTCACCGTAGTCTCAATACCGCTCGCAGGACTGTTAGCGATTCTCGGATGGTGTGCCGTCCGGTCAACACGCACGCGGACAGACCCCGACGGCGAGTCACAGGCGCTACCTGCCGACTGACACGGTGCGAGCGGAATCCCCGCCTTCAAGGGTGGATGGAGAAGTCGACGCTGGTGTTTCGCGGTCTGAAACACGAAACGGGGTTCTTTGCCGAATCCGAGAGACGGTTCCTACGCCTGCCTTGCAACGGGCGGGCAGCCACCCCTTGCCATCACTGGTCGGCCCTCCCCATTTTTCGCTCCAGGGGCCGATCTCGGGCCACCCCTGGTCTCGCTACCGCGTGAAGACGCACCCACAGGGAGCGCGTGTCTGGATAAGCCTGTCGTCGAATGCGGGGACTTTCGTCTAGTGCGCGAGGGATACGCTACGCGATAAAATGCGCTCGGATGACGGAGACGGACTGGTCGCTGAGCGCGAACAGTTCAATCACGAGAAGCTACTCAGACACTATCCCAGACCCACAACCCGCGCTCCTGAACACCTACCGTCCGTTGTGTCTGTTTTCGTAACGCACACTGTAGAGGGGCGACCAGCGCCACCGTATCACAGTCGTCGCAAGCGCTCAGCAGCCGATGGTTTGGGATGGAGTCGGTCGGGGACCCAGTCCGGAAGCGGGTTCGTTCCGACGAGGCAGATTGCTGCTCGGACGGACGATTGTCCGACCAATTCCACGGCAGTTCTATCGGCCGCGAACGTCTTTCGTCGAAGCACCGCGAATCCGACGACCGGCACTATCACGAGGCTCAGTACAAGCAGAGCCGGTAGCCACATGGAGTGAAACCCGGACGGGTCAATCCCCAGCGCAGCGGCAAACGCAGCGCTGAGCACAACAAGCACGCCCGCGTACCATTCAGGAAATCGCTGTTTGTGTTGCCCGGCAACAAGCCCGGCCAGCCCCGTTAGCTCCTCGTCCGTGGCCGTTTCGACTGTCGGCTCCGAGAGACCGAACAGTCGCTGACCGGGGGTCGCGCTCAACCCAGCAACAGCATCCTCAACGTCGGTCGCGACGATTGTCTCGATATCCGCAACCTCCGCGGTATCGAACACCTCCTGGAATCGAGATTGCAGAGTATCAGTTATCGGTCGTGACGCAACCGTTACCCGAGCAAGAACCCGGCTCAACGCATACCAGACAACGACCACCCCTGGAAGAACCGCTAACGATGCGGTGCCGAGAACACCAAATCGGAGGAACGAGCTGAGAGTCATACAGGACGGTTCAGTCTGGTTACGACCACCGGGTAACGTTTGCGAGGAACCGGCCCGTGCATGCAACGCAACGCGGAACGCAGAACTACGACGCTCCGCTCGCTTCTGGACACGCTGTCGCAGCGTCGCGAGCGATCTCTTGAACGCCGCCAGTAGACAGATTTCCTCTGACGGTGTACTCAACGCCACTACACTGCCATCGGTAGACGGTTATATCGTCCACTGTTACGGTCGTTGCGTTCACCGGGCCAAGGGAGACAGTTCGACCGTCAAGCGCCGAAATCGGGGGGTTCCGCGTCACGACCGAGAACTCACTGGTCGCGTTCTCATAGGTGAGTGATACAGTCGTCCGGTTCTGGAACTGGCTCACTCGAGCCGTTTCAAGGTCGTAGCCCGGCGGAACGGTGGGTGTTGCGACATCGAAGGAGACGCGTCGTGCCGCGGCCGCAGCGGTCTCAAAGGTTGCTGGTCGCGGAACCGACTGGGTTTCAACGGTGGCGTTCGCGGGCGGCGTGAACTGGAACCGCTCCGACCCAAGATCACCGGGGAAGGTGACGTTCGTGTACCGTTTTATCGCTCGCGTTCGCTCCCCGTCGATTGAGAGGGTAGTCGTGACTTTGAGTGGAAGGAAGTACTCTGCGTCAAACCAGTATGTTGCGTTCTCAACGTACGTGCTGAGTCCATCACCAGTCGCGTTGACATGGCCAAGTTCAACCACGTGCGTCTGTCGTCCGGCCACGGTCTCCGTCCCCGCATACTCGACATCAAACTTCGTCTCCCCCATGAACTCAATCGCCGTCTGACTCCCCTCTTCTCCATTGATGTTCAAGGGCCCGACCGGGAGTGCAGGATCAGCTACAAGTGACCCGGTCCCCGAACTGGTGAGGTTCGCGAACACCGACCGGACAAACCCGGCGTTGCTGGTGTTCACTGGCCCCGATGCTCCAAGTGACGTTCGCGTCGCTGTATTCGCACTCGCGTCGTAGCGCCAGTACACGCTCCCATTCGTAACTGTGATGTCGCCAGTCAGCTGCGCTGGCGCGAGAATCTCTCGTCGTGTCACCCCCGCATCTGGACGCGTAATGACCGACGCTCTCGTAACAGAACTGGTCTCTGTGGAGTTATATCGGTACTCAACCGTGCCGGCGACGCCATCAAGCTCCGCATATCCCGTCCGCGCCTCGTCTCCCGTCGGGATGTCCTCGGCAGTCTGTAGTCCTCCGCACCCCGCAAGGGTGACGAGGACTAGAACGAGGCCCACGAGAAGTCCAGTTCGGCCCACAACGTGTCGACCCATGGACACCCGGCAGGTATACGTTTCGACCGCCCAAGCGAGACAACTGGTCACGCACGTTCGCTCAGCAATCTCGAAATGCATCATCGGACCGATCTGGCCCAGGGGAGTTCCCGAATACGTTATACGTACGACTATTTTCGTACCCGCACCACTCAGTTCGTATCGGATAGTTCCAGTCGTCACTCCCCAGAATCGTCGGCCATCAATCGCCAGAGCCCACCAAGCACCCCGCCAAGCGCAACCAACGGCCCAAACCCGGGCGTAGACCCACTTGCGGATCCATCAGGCATCGACGAGTCAGTCCGCGTTGACTCCGCGTTCTGCGTTCCTGTTGCACTCCCAGTCCCTGTTGTCGTTTCTGCTGTCCGAGCTTCTGTCGTCCGTGTCTCAGTCGTTGGTGCTTCGGTCGTGCGTACGTTGGTCGTTCGAGCTTCTGTCGTCTGGGCCTCTGTTGTGGTTTGTGCGCGTGTGGTGGTTGGTGCGTCCGCTGTCGTCGATTCTGTTGTGGTCGTGGATGTTGACTCGTTCGTTGAGGACTGTGAGAGCGTGGTTTCGTAGACGCGCTGGTCAGTCGCCACCCAGAGCCGATCATCAAGGTACGTTAAGTCGTAGATATCCTGATCAACCGGCGACTCAAAGCCGGTGTACGCGTCAGGTTCAGCGGGCGGAATCCGGTAGAGATTGGGGTTGGATAGAAGTTTCACCCAGAAGAACTCGCCATCGTGAGCGAGTCCCGATACGCGGTCGTTTAACGAATACGAGCGCTCGATTGATAGCTCCGAGTCTAACTGCCACACGCGGCCGTTGCCGGCGCCGGCCCAGAGCTGGCCGGCGGTGTCGTCGTACGCGAGCGAATGCAGTACAGCTGGAAGATCGGCCTCGGACTCCTCTCCACCCGCATACCGTTTTATCGTTTCTTCAACCGTCACGTACGCCGCCTGCGAGTTGATAGCCGCGCCTAACCCGGACCGGCTACTGTACACCCCTGTACTCCCACTTGAACTGACAGCACCGGCCGGATTGAAGTAATACCAGTCAAACGCCGGTTGTTCACCAGTCGCCGTCCGTCCCGACGGTGGGTGGGTAGAAAAGAACTGCAACGACCCATCGGACGACTGCCGGCTCCCCAACCCACGGAGATCATCTGTCGGGGCGGTCACAGATCTGGTGACCTCTGGTGCAGCATGGACCTGTGAGGCCATCGTTGCACTCCCAACAAGCGCCGCCCCTACCCCAAGAAAGCCACGTCGATTCATTGCACCCACCTCTCATCTGACATATGTTGAAATTAATGGTTCTATCCAACCAACACACCACAAACCCACTCCGGACCACCGCGAAAAGCATGGTACCCATCCAGTCAACCACCCAACCCGGTTTCGCGCACGGAGCGTCAAGGCGAAAGCCCACGATCAAAGTCGGTGGGATGAAGCCGACAGCCGGCGAACCATTGAACTCCTCGGCGTACGTTGGTTGTGATACAGAGCGCGAATTGACATCCTCCCCGCCCTGAAGCGCGGGGCGCTCTCCTTGACCGGTGATCCGCCGACGTTCTCGATACCGGACAGACCGGCTTTCTGTGGGGTGTCTCGGGCGAGCGACCAGACGCGCCCGACGACGAGGAACCCGAGTCCACCGAGGAGGCGGAGTGTCGACTGTATTCCGAGCGTCGTTACGGCAACCGCGAGTGGTGTCGTCGAAGCGACGCTTCCGACGCCGGCAATTGCCACGGCGCGGCCGTTCATCGTTCCGTACTCGCCGGGCCGGTACCAGTTCGCGCAGAACCGGAGTGTCGCGATGAAGACGATGCTTCCACCGAGGCCGATGGCGATACGTGCGGTGAGCGCGACGACATACGCGTTCGCGAGCGCAAACGCGATGGCGGCGACACTCATCACGAAGAGGCCGATGGACGCAGTCCACCTGATCCTCCAGCGGTCGGCGACGACGCCAGCCACGATCTGCATGGGCGCGTAGACGTAGAAGAACGCGGAATGCAGCGTTCCAAGTTCCACGCCGGTGATGTCGAACAACCGCATCAGTCCCTCAGAGAGCACAGCCGTTGAGAGCCGATGGACGTTCACGAGGAGGAATCCGGTTGCAAGCGCTCCCCAGATAATCCACCGTCTCCGCAACGGATCGGACCAGACCTTCATCATCGATAACTTATCAAAAATCTGAAAAATTAATGGGTGCAGCACACACGTAATCGACGGCTCCGATAGCTCCCCCCAGAGTCCATCGATCCCCCCGGGAATAATCAACTATTGACAGTCGACGAAAACCTTCAAGCACAAACCAGCCACAGACATCGTATGGCTAGCGAACCAGCCATGGTTACAGCAGAACGCTAGAGCGGTTGAAGCATGGTTTTGCGACAGAACCACGAACGGAGAAGTAGTTACAGCAGAACGCTAGAGCGGTTGAAGCTGAGGGCGTATAACACACCCTCTTTTGAGCATCCGGTTACAGCAGAACGCTAGAGCGGTTGAAGCAGCCACGTCGTCCCACACCTCCGCATCGAGCGCGTTACAGCAGAACGCTAGAGCGGTTGAAGCCCCTCGCCGAACGTAATCGAGGGCCGGTAGAGCGTGTTACAGCAGAACGCTAGAGCGGTTGAAGCAGGACGCGCTGGCCGTGCTTCAGCGGCTCGCTCGGGTTACAGCAGAACGCTAGAGCGGTTGAAGCCCCGCGAACCTCCCCACTCGGACTGGATTCACCCGCGTTACAGCAGAACGCTAGAGCGGTTGAAGCTCCTGCTGGTAGGTGAGGTCCTCAGTCGTGAGGTTGTTACAGCAGAACGCTAGAGCGGTTGAAGCTCCACGCCGTACTCTGCGGATGCGAGGATAGGATTGGTTACAGCAGAACGCTAGAGCGGTTGAAGCGACCCCCTCCAAGGGGTTCGCTCGACGAGGTCGAGTTACAGCAGAACGCTAGAGCGGTTGAAGCTTGTCCTCGTTGATGATGATAGGTCGACCCTTGATTGTTACAGCAGAACGCTAGAGCGGTTGAAGCGTGACGTTCGCGACCGGCCTCGCTCAGGGCGTCTCGTTACAGCAGAACGCTAGAGCGGTTGAAGCCGGAGACGCTGCCCGGCGCCGCGAACTCCAGGGAGGTTACAGCAGAACGCTCGAGCGGTTGAAGCGACCGGTTGGAGGTGTCGGTGACGTTGATCAGGAGTTACAGCAGAACGCTAGAGCGGTTGAAGCACCGAACCAGCCGCGACATGGTTGTGTCAGGCGTGTTACAGCAGAACGCTAGAGCGGTTGAAGCGAAACGGCACCGTACCGGAGTATCGTGAAGGACGGGTTACAGCAGAACGCTAGAGCGGTTGAAGCTTGATAATCGTGCCAACGCGCCACAGGAGCGGATGGTTACAGCAGAACGCTAGAGCGGTTGAAGCTCGCGTCGGGGTGGTGTGGAACTGCTATATGCGGTAGTTACAGCAGAACGCTAGAGCGGTTGAAGCCCTTTCCGTCTCCTGAGCTTCCTAGTACGTCTCTCGTTACAGCAGAACGCTAGAGCGGTTGAAGCAGGTTAAGCCCGCGTTCCCGGCATTCGTCGATATAGTTACAGCAGAACGCTAGAGCGGTTGAAGCGTCCGACCCGCACGTTCCGGTGATTCGGGCGACGGCGTTACAGCAGAACGCTAGAGCGGTTGAAGCAACGTATAACTGGGTCGCGTGGCCGTACTCGCCAGGTTACAGCAGAACGCTAGAGCGGTTGAAGCGCCCGACACTCCAATCACACCCTCATTACTCAGGCGTTACAGCAGAACGCTAGAGCGGTTGAAGCTCCGCGCTGCTCGCGAGCGACGAGGAACTGACGCGTTACAGCAGAACGCTAGAGCGGTTGAAGCAACTCATCGCTCGCGAGGCGGTCAGCGTGCTCGGCGTTACAGCAGAACGCTAGAGCGGTTGAAGCGAGTCCCACCCCGGCGTCGAGCGTGCAGCGAACGGTTACAGCAGAACGCTAGAGCGGTTGAAGCACGGGCTCCTCGACGCCAGGCGCGATCTCGGCGAGCGTTACAGCAGAACGCTAGAGCGGTTGAAGCTCGTAGGCGAATCTTGTGGCGTATGCGTACCAGTCGTTACAGCAGAACGCTAGAGCGGTTGAAGCATCCGGCTCGGCAGCGTCGTCCTCGACCGGTCCCGGTTACAGCAGAACGCTAGAGCGGTTGAAGCAGACGTTCATCGAGAAAGCCGAGTCCCTCTACGACAGTTACAGCAGAACGCTAGAGCGGTTGAAGCCGGTTGAGTGCGTTGTATTCCATAGCGGTTGGATTGGTTACAGCAGAACGCTAGAGCGGTTGAAGCAATCGGCGATATTGACCCGAGCAAGCAAGACAGCGGTTACAGCAGAACGCTAGAGCGGTTGAAGCCTCAATGCTCGCTTCCCGGAACTCATGGGTGACCTGGTTACAGCAGAACGCTAGAGCGGTTGAAGCGGCGCACCGCTGAACCTCGTGCACTCGACCGACCAGTTACAGCAGAACGCTAGAGCGGTTGAAGCGTGTCATTGGTGAGGGGGTCGAGGGTGGTGATGTGGTTACAGCAGAACGCTAGAGCGGTTGAAGCTATATCTCCTTCGACTATTTCATCTATACTATCCGTTACAGCAGAACGCTAGAGCGGTTGAAGCACCGCGTTCACGATTACGGAGGGGCAGTGGAACTTGTTACAGCAGAACGCTAGAGCGGTTGAAGCACCAGCCACATCGACAACTGGGACAGCCAGCAGATGGTTACAGCAGAACGCTAGAGCGGTTGAAGCATCTGCCAGCGCTGCGGAACCGCGAACGAAGTGGCGGTTACAGCAGAACGCTAGAGCGGTTGAAGCACGAACCCCGACGACGATACGGTCGAAGTCGACCCGTTACAGCAGAACGCTAGAGCGGTTGAAGCACCGTGGCGTCGACGTTCACCGACCCGTCGTCAACCGTTACAGCAGAACGCTAGAGCGGTTGAAGCGCCACTTCCTTTGAGCGGCCGCGTCCCGTGCTCAGTGTTACAGCAGAACGCTAGAGCGGTTGAAGCTACTTTCACCGCGTGGCCTAGCACTATACTAATTGTTACAGCAGAACGCTAGAGCGGTTGAAGCTCCCGGCGATGTAAACGAATCAGTGGGCATCTACTGTTACAGCAGAACGCTAGAGCGGTTGAAGCGGCGGGAATCGTGTGCTGGGGTGTGAACGTCCAGGTGTTACAGCAGAACGCTAGAGCGGTTGAAGCAGCGGTCTCGGCGGTCACGAGGACACCGAACACGGGTTACAGCAGAACGCTAGAGCGGTTGAAGCCGCTTGCGGACGAGGTTGATCCGGAGCTTGACCGTCGTTACAGCAGAACGCTAGAGCGGTTGAAGCCTGTTTCGGTGCCGGCGGCGACTTCCATGATGTGCAGTTACAGCAGAACGCTAGAGCGGTTGAAGCACACTCTCCCACAACTTCATCGAATCGCCGTCGATTGTTACAGCAGAACGCTAGAGCGGTTGAAGCACCCCCTGCGTCTGGCCGCCACCAGTCCCCGCGCGTTACAGCAGAACGATAGAGCGGTTAAAGCCTCCACGAGCTTACCCATGTCGCCGCGGCGCTCCCCGTTACAGCAGAACGCTAGAGTGGTTGAAGCGTCCGGCCACCCGACGGGCGGATGTACTTCTCGGCTGTTACAGCAGAACGCTAGTGCCGTTGAAGATACGGATTGCCTCCGTTCGAGACTGCCTCAGTGTTGCCGCTGGACGTAGATGTCACCGAATCGCTCGGAGATACGCTACTCGTCCACGGCCATGTGAACGACCACGCGATAACCGTGGCAGTGGGTCCGCATCGGTCAGTGGATGACGGGGATACACGCTTCCTGTCGTGCGGTTCCGACCGAATTCACGTTTTCAACTCCCAGAATGGCGATACGATCTATCATAGGCGCCGAGACGCAAACGGCAACACCAGAACGCGCACAACACTACCTCCCTGTGCCGTCGTCTCGGCTCGGAGTCCGCGACCTACGTTAGGAGTCGGTGAGGTGTTCGCGTGCGCCGGCTTGGAGGACGTCTTCGGGGCCGACGACGCAGTCGCGGCGCATGTCGGGGAAGTCGCCGTCGAGGAGGGCGTCGACGGTTCCGGAGAGGTCGGTAAGGTCGTCGATGTGCGCGCCGGTGAGGTGGTCGGCGAGGAGGCTGGCGACGGCTTGACTGACGGCACAGGAGTCGCTCTGGAAGCCCAGCGCTTCGATACGCCCCGTCTCGTCGACCCGAACGTGGAACTCGCCTTCGTCACCACACGTCGTTTCGGCGGAGTGCTTTCGGAACGTCGGGTTCGTGATTCCGTCTGGGTTCGTCGGATTCTGGTAGTAGTCCGCGATCAGGTCGTGGTAGTGGTCGGTGAGGAGGTGGTCGCGTTTCCGCTGGGCGTTCTCGAGGGCGTCGAGGAGGGTGTCGATTTCGCCGCGGGTGTTGTAGACGTAGACGGACGCGCGGACGGAGCCGGGGATGTCGAGGATGTCGTGGAGGGGTTGAGTGCAGTGGTCGCCGGCGCGGACGGCGATGCCGTGGTTGTCGAGGAGTTCGGAGAGGTCGTGGCCGTGGACGCCGTCGACGTTGAACGACACCAACCCGCTCCGTTCGACATCTCCGGGTGGCCCGTAGTATTCGATGTCGTCGCGGGCGTCGAGTTCGTCGATGAGGTACTGGGCGAGGGCGGCTTCGTGTTCGCGGACGGCGTCCATGCCGATGTCGTCGAGGTAGTCGGCGGCCGCGGCGAGCGCGATGCCCTCCGCGATTGGCGGGGTGCCGGCTTCGAATTTCCAGGGGAGGTCGTTCCACTCGGAGTCGTCGAAGGTGACGTGACTGATCATCTCACCGCCGAAGAGGAACGGCTCCATCGCTTCGAGCCGGTGTCGTTTACCGTAGAGACAGCCGATGCCTGTCGGGCCGGCCATCTTGTGCCCGCTGAACGCGAGGAAGTCCGCGTCTAGCGTTTTGACGTCGACGGGGCGGGTGGGGACGGATTGCGCGCCGTCGACGAGGATGACGCCATCGTGGTCGTGGGTGAGGGCGGCGAGTTCGCGGACGGGGTTGACCGTCCCGAGGACGTTCGAGACGTGCGCGACCGACACGAGTTCGACGTCGTCGATGAGCTCGCGGGCGTGGTCCATGTCGAGGGTGCCGTCCGCGGTCACGCGGATGTAGCGGAGGTCGGCCCCGGTTTTCTCGGCGATTTGCTGCCAGGTGACGAGGGAGGCGTGGTGTTCCATCTCCGTGGTGACGATAGCATCACCGGGGTCGAGGCGGTTGACGCCCCAGCCGTAGGCGACGAGGTTCATCGCTTCCGTCGTGTTCTTCGTGAACACCATCTCCTCGCGGCCGTCGGCGCCGACGAACTCGGCGAGCCGGTCGTGCGCGGCTTCGTAGGCCTGGGAGGCCTCGTGGCTGAGTGTGTGGATGCCGCGGTGGACGTTCGCGTTGTACCGACTGTAGTAGTCCTCGTAGGTGTCGTAGACCTGGGTCGGCGTGTGGGTGGTGGCGGCGTTGTCGAGGTAGACGAGCGGCGTGTCGTTGACGGTGCGGTCGAGAACCGGGAAATCACGGCGGATCGTGTCAGTATCCAATCCCATGTGGGCTAAGGTTTCCCGGACACCGTGAAAAAGCATGGTGACGCCCCACACGATACGAGTGAGTTGAGGGAGCCCGTACCACTGCTTTCGGTTAAATCGCTGTTTGACTGTTCGTCGGTTACATGCTGGTTTCGGTCGTCGGGACTGGTATGGAGCGACGTGCCCTCCTCGCACTCGGCGGTAGCGCTCTCGCAACGACCCTCGCTGGGTGTAGTTCACTCGGTGATGCAGACTCAACGACACCACGTGGATCAACGACCAACCCCGAGCAGACGACGACCGAGACGCCGTCCGCGTCGCTTCAAAACGGGAGTTTCGAGTCGGACTGGCAGGGGTGGACGGTCGGCCGCCGGCTTCCCGACGACCCGAACGAACCGGGGACGCAGCCGGTCGCCTCCGAGGCGGGGGTGAGTACTCGGGACGCGAGTGACGGGGAGACGAGTCTCCGAGTGTTCATCGACGGGAGTCAGGACGACGGTACCGTCTGGGTGCAACAACCTGTCGACCTCTCCCAGTACGACTACCTCGCCGTTGATTACCAGGTGTCGACGTCGTTCAACGAAATCCTGCAAGCCGCCGTCTACACCGGCCCCGAACCCGAAAACGGTCTTGAAGAACAGCAGTTCGACCGGTCCAACTCGCTAGCGGGCCACGACGCGGCTGGCTGGAAAACTTTCGTCTACGACGTCACCCACGACGCGGAAGGAATCGTTGCGGTCGGGTTCAACATCGTCTGGGAAACCGGCGCCGTCGGCTTCCTCGATAACGTTCGGCTCACCAACGCCACACCGACGACAGTCCGCCCGACAACCACACCAACCACGAAACCACCCGGCAACCTCAGTGAAACGTCGACGGAGCGGACTCCCTAAAGGCCGCCAGAACTGTTTTCGGGCCAGCGTCCTCGTCCTCGCATATGCACGAGAAACTCGACCGGAGTCACGGGAACGTGCGAGGGTATGAAGTCCGGGACGAACTCAGTGAGGACGACTTGGAAGCGATACTCGAAGACCTCGAAGAAACGATTCGAACGGAGGGCGTGGTGCGGGTGCTCGTCGCGATGCCGTCGGTACCGACGCCCGAACTCGACGCGCTCGATGAAGACCTCGGATTCTGGCTGGAGCACGGCGACGACATCGAGAAGTACGCAGTCGTTGGGGACAGCACGCTCGTCGAGTGGGCGACCGACGCCGGCGACCTCGTGTCCAGTATCGATATCGAGCACTTCGACGCAGACGAGCGAGAGGACGCCTGGGCGTGGCTAGAGAACTAGTTCCAGCGAATCGCGAGACCCCTGATTAGGATTCCCGCCACTTGGTGCCGCACTCGACGCACGTGAACAAGCGAACCTCGTAGGAGCCGCCCGGCTTCGGCATAATCTCGTAGTACGCCTGGTCGCTGTCGCAGTCGTCAGCCGGACAGGACTCCTGTACCGTCTCCGAGTCGTCCTGAGTCGCGTCGGCCACCTCGGGCGCACCGTCGTCTTGTTGTCCATCTTGAGTCGTCATCGCCGCCTCCGCTTGCGAATCCCGTAACTCCTCGTACCCACACGACCGACACACCCAGGTGTCGTCTTCAGTGTGCATTAGCGACCCACACTCATCACAGAAGTTCATATAACGTGAGCGTACACGATTGTCGGATAAATGCGTTAATTTCCACTCCGCCGTGGATTTCAGGCACCTGCGCGTGCTGAACAAGGAGGAGACCAGAGCCGTAGTACGGTTCTCAGCGCGAAATCGTCACTCCCCCGCGCTTCGGTTATCGAAAGTGGGAGGGCGCTTGAGGCTGAGGTTGCGTGTATGGATTTGTCGTCGCTTCCGTCGCGGCCGTTGACGGGACGGGAAGTCGCGGCGCTCGATGGGTCGGACGCGTTTGTCGCGGTTCGGCCCGTCGAACGGTTCGAGTTCGAGGCTGTCGAGGAGACGCTCGTCGTCGCTGTCGTTCTCATCACGAACCGAGGGGTTCGCGGTGTTGCGTTCGACCCTGATTCCGGGTGGCGGGTCGTCCGTCGGGACGACCGTGAAGCTATCGAACAGCTCGCAGACGTGCCCGAGTCAGCGATTGACGACGCGCAGCGAGCGCTCCGCGCCGAAATCACCGACCTCGAACGCGAACGCGGGTTTGGAAGCCGGCTCGTCGACGCCTACAAGACACACTCGTAGTTCGGACGGCCACAACAGTGGCGACCGAACTGGTCGTGTGAGTCCGATTCCCGGGATGTATGTTGAACTCACGTCCAGTTACAGATGAAAACTGCGAGAAGGCGACGGGAAGGGAGTGCTCCGGCAGGGATTTGAACCCTGGTCCTTGCCGTGAGAGGGCAAGATGATTGGCCGGACTACACCACCAGAGCACTGGTGCGTTCGTCCACGGGCGCTCCCGCTTCACTTGACTCGATGTACCGGCCATATTTAAACCTCACTTTTCGGAGTGGGTCTGTGTCTCCCTATCACTCGGCGGAGGGTAGCGCGGTGTCGTGCGTTTCGGTGGGTTGATTCCCGTGGAGTTCGAGGCGTAGACTAATGGTCCTCGGGGGTCTGGTGCCGTCGTCGCCGGCGGTGAACGTGCTCGTGCTCGTGGTTGCGACCGCGCTCGTCTGGGTGGGGAGCGGGTGGCTGGAGGAATCCGCGGAAGACCTCGCGGCGTACTACGGGCTGCCCGCGGTCGTGCAGGGGTCGATAGTGGTGGCGGTCGGGTCGAGTTTCCCCGAGTTGGCGAGCGTGGTGTTCGCGGCGCTCGCGGGCGCGTTCGACATCGGCGTCGGCGCGGTGGTGGGGTCGGCTATCTTCAACGTGCTCGTGATTCCGGCGCTCTCGGGATTGGCGGCGGACGACGACCTGTCGGCGAGCCGCGCCATCGTCTACAAGGAAGCCCAGTTCTACATGCTCGCGGTGTCCGCGCTCGTCGTGACGCTCGCGCTCGCGGTCATCTACGCGCCCGTCCAGGGGTCGACGCTCACGGGTGAGCTGACGCGGCCGCTCGCACTGATTCCGCTCCTGCTCTACGGCCTCTACCTCTTCATTCAGTGGCAGGACGTGAGCGACGCCGACACACCCGGGAACCCGGATGTTTCCGTGGGTCGTGCGTGGGGGACGCTCGCCGCGGGCCTCCTGGTTATTCTCGTCGCGGTGGAGCAGCTCGTCGGGTCCGTGGAATCGCTCGGGCACACGTTCGGCGTTCCCGCGTTCCTGCTCGGCGTGACTATCGTCGCAGCGGCGACGAGCCTTCCGGACACGCTCGTGAGCGTGCAGTCCGCCCGCGAGGGGAACGGCGCGACCAGCCTCGGGAACGTCTTCGGGTCGAACACGTTCGACCTCCTCGTCGCCGTCCCGGTCGGCGTGCTCCTCGTCGGCGCGGTGCCCGTGAACTTCGCGGTCGCGGTGCCGATGTTCGCGGTGCTCACGCTCGCCACCATCCTCCTGTTCACCGCACTCCGCACCGACCTCTCCCTCACGACCGTCGAGGCAGGCGCACTCCTCGCGGGCTACGTGCTGTTCGTCGCGTGGGTGGTCGCGGAGACGCTCGGCGTCACCGGCGTCATTAGGGGCGTGTGAGTTACTCGTCGAGCGATTCGACGCCCGTGAACTCGAAACGTGCGCCACCGGACTGACTCTCCCCGATTGTGACGGTCCAGCCGTGCGCCATCGCGATCTGTTTGATGCTCACCATCCCGAACCCGGTCCCCCCGGATTTCGTGGAGTATCCTGGCTTGAACACGTCATCGCGTTCGTCCTCCGGAATGCCGGGGCCGTCGTCCTCGTAATAGAAGCCACCGGGGAGCGCGCCGACCCGCATCTCGGTGTCCGCGCCCGCGTGCTCGACCGTGTTCTTCACGAGGTTGTCCGTGAGCCTGACGAGCGCGCGCTCGTCCGCCAGTACGTGCTTCGAGTCGACGACGGTGAGGGACGACGGTTCGGTCTCGAACGCGTCCCACGACCGGAACACCGTCCCGAGGTCGAGCGGTTCGATGTCCGAGACGAGGTCGCCCTGTTGCATCACGTTCGAGAGGTCGCTGATGAGCGCGTCCAGTCGGTCCGCGGCGCGGCGCGCGTCGTCCAGCCGCGTCTCGTCGCCGTCCCGTGCGAGTTCGATGTTTCCCTTCAGGACGGTGAGCGGCGTCTTCAGGTCGTGGGAGAGCACTCGCCCGAAGTCGTGCAGCCACGCCAGTTGCTCCTCGATGGCGATAGTGTGTTCCTTTCGTTTCGTTATCTGGCGCTGGAACCCGACGAAGTTCACCGTCTCGCCCGCGTCGTTCCGGACCGGCGATATCTCCAGGAGGTTCCAGAACGGCTCGCCCGACTTCGTGTAGTTGAGTATCTCCGTCGTCACCGACTCCTCGTTCTCGATTGCCTCGCGGAGTTCGCGGACGCTCGACTGGTCCGTCTCCGCCCCCTGAAGGAATCGACAGTTCCGTCCGAGCACGTCCTCGCGCTCGTAGCCCGTCATGTTCGTGAACCCATCGTTCACGTACACGATGGGGTTGTCCTCCCGGGACGGGTCGGTGATGACGACGCCGATGGACGTGGCGTCGAGCGCGCGGTTCCGGATGGCGAGGTCCTCTAGCAAGTCCTCCTCCGCGGTGAGGTCTTCGACGACGCAGACGTGGCCGCCGTCCGCCAACTGGGTTAGCACGAGGCGCTCGGGCACTCGCCGCCCGGATTTCGTCACGCCCGTCGCGCGCCCACGCCACGACCCCGTGGCTTCGAGTTCGGGCAGTATCTCGCTCTCGAAGCGCGCACGCTCCTCTGTGTCGTACAGTTTCGACCAGTGACCGCCGACGAGTTCCTCCCGGGTTCGCTCGTACACGTCGGCGTACGCCGGGTTCAGGTAGCGGTACGTGCCGTCCGCGTCGATGATACCGATGCCCTCCTGGGCGGACTCGATGGCGAGGAATCCCTGGCGGACCTGGGACTCCGCCCAGTGTTTCTCCACGAGCGTCTCTATCTTGTTCGCGAGCACCGGATACACGTCCGGGCCGTCCTTCTGGAGGTACTCGTCTACGCCCGCGGAGATGGCCTGGCTCGCTATCTCCTCGTTACCCTTCCCCGTGAACAGCACGAAGGGAACTTGACAGCCGTCCTCGCGGAGCGAGGCGAGTAGGTCGAGTCCGTTCTGGCCGGGCATATCGTAGTCGCTGACGATGCAGTCGTAGTCGTGTTTACTGACGTGTTCGCAGACCGCGCCGGGGTCCGTGAATCCGGTAACCGTCACGTCGTCGAGTTCGCGTTCGAGGAACCGCGTGGACATCTCCACGGTCGGCTCATCGTCGTCAACGAGGAGGACGCTCACCGTATGGGTATCCGGACTGAACGAAATAATATCGCTCAGCGGGGACGAAGCCATACCGCCTCACAGCACGCCCGCATATATAGACGAACGGATGCCCTACACGCTTCCGACGGGTAAAATAATCCGCGTCGAGCGCGCTACTCTTCGCGGTCGTTCCCCGGTTCGTGGCCGGGGAGGCTGACGACGTTCTCGCGGCCGATGCGGATGCGGCTGAGTTCGCCCGCCTCCTCCATCTCGGAGAGCAACATGCTCACCTTGGACTTCGACCAGTCCGTCTCCTCGACGATCTGCACCTGACGCATTCGGCCGCCGTGGTCTTCGAGCAGGCTGCGCACGCGGTCTTCGTCCGACTGGAGTTCCGCGTCCGGCACCGCCGGTTCGGCCGACGCGGCAGTTCCGTCGTCGCGGTCGTCCGCGGCGTCATCGCGGCGGGAGCGCCACCAGACGACGCCGGCGACGGCGGCCAGCGCGAGCACGACGGCGAGCAGGGCGTAGAGCGCCCACGGGAGACCGCCGGTGGGTTCGGACTCCGTCGGCCCGCTCCCGGTGGTCGTGACGGCGGTCGTCGCGGTCGTCGCGGTCGTCGGAAGGGGCGCGGTTGTGAGCGTCGCTTGCGGGCGTTCGTCGGCGAACTCGGTCGGTCCGAACCACGTCACGGAGTCGCTCTCCTCGACCGTCTCGCCCGCCATCGAGTCCGGTTGCGGGCTGACGGACGCGAACCGCACGCCGTCGCCGGCTTCGAGGACGAGTCGCTGGCTCTCCCCGACGTACAGGCCGCCCTCGAACAGGTCGCCGACCAGCACTTGCTCACCCTGCACGCGAGCGAACGCCGTCCACGTGAACGACATCTCGACCACGCCGAGGTTGTCGCTCAGTCCCGTGACGCGCGCCGACCGCGAGAAGTCCGTGGCGTTCATCGACCGCCCGGAGACGTTCTCCCCGTCGGCGACCAACGCCCCCGCGCGGTCCTGGAAGTTCTCGTAGAGCGGGAGCGTCTCGTTCTCGAACCGGGCCGCGAAATCGCGGAAGTCCGCGCGCTGGGAGTCGTTTTCGAGCGGCGTTCGGTACTGGAACGTCCACCGCGCCGACCCGTCCTCGTTGACGGTGATGGTGAAGTGAACGCTCGAAAACGCGGGGTCGTCGGCGGTACCGACGCTGTCCGCGTCCCCGAGGCCGCTCGCGGGCGTCACGCCGACGAGCAGGGCGCTCGCAACGACGAGCGCGCAGACGGCGGCGGTAGCCCGAGACATACCCCGGATTCGGTACCAGCGAACCAAATGCCTAGGGATTCTCGCGGACGGGGGTGTCCGGCAGGTATTGCAGGTGTCGCGTGCGCCGGTTCGACCCGAGAACCGCACCGTCCCGCGGTCTCCGGTGCGCGTCCGGCCGATACGCGCTGCTGTCGGGGGAACGAGACCGGCGTAACGGCTGACGCGGTAGGTCGTGTTTTGACACCGCTAGCCGTACGGTAGGGTACAATGGATCGACGAACGTTCCTCGGCTCGACCGGTGCGGCGGCCGCGTCGTTGACGGCTGGCTGCATCGGAAGCGGAATTGTCGGCGGGTCGCGAACCGTCACCCTCGACTACGCATACTACAACCCGGTGAGTCTCGTGCTCCGGGAGAAGGGATGGGTCGAGGCCGAGTTCGAGGACAGCGACGCGAGCGTCGAATGGGTGTTGAGCCTCGGGAGCAACAAGGCGAACCAGTACTCCCAGAGCGGGGAGGCGCAGGCCGCGTCCACCGCGGGCATCGCGGCGCTGATGGCGCGCGCGAACGGCGTCCCAATCCGCACGGGCTACATCTACTCGCGGCCGGAGTGGACCGCGTTGGTCGCGGAGTCGGACAGCGGTATCTCCGAGGTCGCTGACCTCGAGGGGAAGTCCGTCGCCGCGACACTCGGGACGGACCCCCACTTCTTCCTCCTGCAGGCGCTCGACACCGCGGGCCTCAGCGAGAACGACGTGGACATCGTGGACCTCCAGCACCCCGAGGGCCAGGACGCCCTCCTGCAGGGCGAGGTGGACGCGTGGGCGGGCCTCGACCCCCACATGGCCGAACTCCAGCTCGAACACGACGTGGATCTGTTCTTCCGGCGGCCCGAGTTCAACACGAACGGCACCCTGAACCTCCTCGAAGGCTTCCTGGAGAACCATCCCGAGGACGTGAACCGGGTGCTGCGGGCGTACGAACGCGGTCGGAAGTGGGCCATCGAGAACCCCGAGGAGACGGTGTCCATCCTCGCGAACGCCTCGGAGATGTCGGAACCGGTCGCGCGGAAGGTGTTCACCGACCGCACCGACCTCTCCGAACCGATTCCGGGCGACCAGCACCAGTCGCTGCTCTCCGACCTCGCGCCCATCCTCCAGGAGAAGGGGTTCGTGGATTCGAGCGTTGACCTCCAGGCGGCCATCGACGAACTCGTCCGGCCGTCCATCGCGGAGTCGGTGGTGAACGAATGAGCACGCGGACGTACGAGTTCGAAGGCGTGTCGCTCGACCGCGCGCGCTGGATAATCGGCCTCGTCGTTCCCGCCGTCCTCGTGGTCGGCTGGCACCTCGCGGTCGTGACGGGCGTGTTCCCGCCGTACCAGCTCCCGAAGCCGCTCTCCGTGCTGGAGACGCTGTACTCGCTCGCGGTGTCGGGAGAGCTCTCCGGCCACGTCTCCGTCACCGTCCAGCGCGTCTTCTTCGGCTGCGTCATCGGGATGACCGCCGCCGTGCTCCTCGGCACGCTCACCGGGATTTCGCGGACGGCGAGCGCGCTCCTCGACCCGCTCTTCCAGAGCCTCAAGAACATCCCGTCGCTCGCGTGGGTGCCGCTGTTCCTGCTCTGGTTCGGCATCGGCGAGGTCGCGAAAGTCCTCCTCATCGCCGTCGGCGCGTTCTTCCCCGTCTACCTCAATCTCTCCACGGGATTACACGCCGTCGACGACGAGCTCCGTGAGGTCGCCGAAGTCTACGACCTCACCCGGTACGAAACCCTCAAGTCCGTGGTGTTTCCCGCGGCGCTCCCGAGCCTCTTCGTCGGCGTCCGGAGCGGTGTCGGCCTCGCGTGGATGTTCGTCGTCGCCGCGGAACTCATCGGCGCGAGTCAGGGCCTCGGCTTCCTGATGAAGAACGGCCGCGTGCTCTCCCGACCGGACCTGATCGTCGGCGCAATTCTGCTGTTCGCGCTGTTCGGCAACATCACCGACCTCGCCGTCAAGGAGGTGGAGAAACGTGTCGTCGACTGGTGACGAACCCGCCGCGGTAGCGGTCGACGACCTGACGAAGTCGTACGGCGACACCGTGGCGCTCCGCGATATCTCCGTCTCCGTCGACTCGGGCGAGTTCGTTTCCGTCGTCGGGCACTCCGGCTGCGGGAAGAGCACGCTCCTCCGCGTCCTCGCCGGCCTCGAACCGGAGTTCGAGGGGCGCGCGACCGTCGACGGGACGGACGTGCGCGACGAGGGAAGCGAGCGCGTCGGCATGGTGTTCCAGGAGCCGCGCCTGCTCCCGTGGAAGTCCGTCCGCGAGAACATCGCTGTCGGCCTTCCGCGCGGCGTCGACCCCGACAGCGAGGCCGCACAGGAGCGCGTCGACTCGCTCATCGACCGCGTCGGCCTCTCGGGGTTCGCGGACGCCCGGCCGAGCGAACTCTCCGGCGGAATGGCCCAGCGCGTCTCGCTCGCGCGCGGGCTCGCCTACGACCCGACCGTGATGTTGCTCGACGAGCCGTTCTCCGCGCTCGACGCGCTCACGAAGTACGAACAACAGGACTTCCTCCTCGACCTCTGGCGGGACAGCGACCTCACCGTCGTCCTCGTCACGCACGACGTGGAGGAAGCCGCCTATCTTTCCGACCGCGTCGTCGTGCTCGGCGGCCAGCCGGGTACGGTCGAGACGACGGTCGACATCGCGGAGGACCGGCCGCGCGAGCGCGGCGAGTGGCTGGTCGGCTACCGCGACCGCATCACGACCGCGCTCGGCGTCGAATAGCTACTCCTGGACGGGGGCACCGGGCGCGTTCTCCTTCACGCTCTCCAGGCCCTGTTTTGCCTTCTGCTTCGACGCGTACCCCTCGCCGGAGTCCGCGAGGATGTTCCCGTTCCGGTGGACGAGCCGCCACCGCCACTGGCCCGCGTCGTCCTCGTACACTTCGAAGTGTGCCTTCGATTCGCTCATACGTAGCGTGGGGACGCCCCACCCCGAAAAGCCTGGGGGCTGGCGCGGCGAGTACGCTTTAGTGGCGGGCGTCCCCAGCGTCATCCATGCCGCACACGAAAGCGCACGCGAGCGACGCCGAATCGGTGCTCCCGGACGACGTGCAGGGCGAGATGTGGATGCTGCGGGACGAACTCGACACGGAGACGCTCGGGGTCACCGTGCTCGCGCTCGAAGCCGGCGAGGAGACGATGAGTCACGCCCACCTCGACGACGACCAGGAGGAGATTTACTACGTCGTGACGGGCGGCGTCGACGTGGACTTCGGCGACCACACCGTCAGCCTCGACGAGGACGAAGCCATCCGCATCAGCCCCGAGGAGGAGCGCCAGATTCAGAACCGCGACGAGTTCTCCCAGCTCGTGCTCGCGAGCGCGCCGGTCTGAAGGCGGTCGTATTTCCGGACGCATCCCAAGGGGTCGGTATGGTCGAAAACCTCTCCGCGGGCATCGACGCGTTCACAAGCAACGCCTTTCTCGTCGACGGCGAGCGCACGGTGCTCGTGGACGCGGGCGCGAACTACGACGTGGTGAGCCGCGTCGAGGAACGAACGAACGGTCTCGACGCCGTCGTGCTCACGCACACGCACACCGACCACGTCGGCAACCTCGACGACGTGAAGACCAAACTCGACGTGGACGCGTGGGGATTCGACCCCGACCAGCACGGCGTCGACCACGAACTCGACGACGAGGCCGAGGTCGTGCTCGGGGACGAGACGTTCACCGTCCTCCACACGCCCGGACACAAGAACGACCATGTCTGTCTCTACAACGAGCGCGCGCTGTTCGCGGGTGACCTCGTGTTCGCGAACGGCGGCTTCGGTCGTACGGACTTGGAGGAAGGCGACCGGCGGACGCTCGTCGAGTCTCTCGAACGCCTCGACTCCCGGCTTTCGGACGGCCTCGACGTGATGCACTGCGGGCACGGCCCGAGCGTCACCCGCAACCCGGTCGAGGACGTTCGACTCGCGCTTCAGGGCGCGAAAACCCGATAGGGTGGCAGTGTTTCGCACGGACGACAGACATATGCCACTCGGTACCATGCGGTAGCGTGCATCGCTATGCAACCGTGCCAAAACTGTCAGGCGGTCATCGACGAGTATCTCCTCGATAAACAACTCGAACCCCTGCGCGACCTCACGGTCGACGACTTCAACGTCTGCGCCGACTGCACGACAGTCGTCGCGGACGCGTGCGTCGAGTGCGGCGGCGCGGTCTACGTTCCGCGGAACGAACAGCGAACACCCGAGGTCTGTCCGGCGTGTCGGGCCGAACTCATCCAGCGCACCGGCCACGACCCCGGGTGGATGGCCACGACAACCTGAGAAATCGGCCGTTCTACTCCTTCAGTCCGTAGTAGCCGGGCTCGTCATCGCCTTCGGGTTCCGCGATGACGAGCGCGTCGCTGTTCCGCATCACCCACGGAATCGCCCAGTCGAGGAGGATTTCCTCCGTCCCCTCGTCCAGCGCGGCGTCCGGGTCGAGACCCTGGAGGAGGCGCGCTATCTCGTAGACGGTGTACATCCGGTCGTCGTCGAGGAGTTCGTCGGGTTCGTAGAAGTCACAGGGGTGGAACGTGTCGAAATCGGACTTCGGCCGAGGCATATCGAGGTCTGCGCGCGCACGCGGCAAAAACCCACGGACTCGTGGCGCAAGACGCGGCGATGACGAAGCATTATGTGGGGGAGTCTCTAACACTCGGTATCCTCGATGGAGTCAGATGGCACACGACAGTCCACGCCGGGGAAAGAAGCGTTGTACGCGGTCGTAGAGGCGTTCGGTGGGGACGCGCTCCGCGACCTCTGGGTGTTCGACGGGGACACCCAGGAACCGCTGTTCATCCGTGAGGACGTAGCGGACGAGCTCTCGGAGACGAACGCGGAGCGCTACATCGACAACGAGCGCTACGGGTTCGTCACGCGTGAGACGTACGACAACCTCCACTATGCGGAGTTCTACTACACCGTCCGCGGGTTCGATACGTTCGAGCAGTACCGGACGTTCGTCTCACGGGACGGCGAGCGCGTCGGCGTCCTGTGTAGTTTCGACCGCCGCGACGGCGGATACGATTTCGCGGACCTCACGGAACGCATCCCCAGCGAACTCGCGGACTACCCGCTCTCCGACCTGCTGCCGTCGTAGCGCGCGAAAGAAAACTGGTGGGTTTCCCGACTATTCGAACGTCGCGACGACGTCCTCGTACTTGTCCGCGACGTCGTCCCAGTCGACGACGTCGAAGAAGTTACTGATGAAGTCGCCGCGGTCGGGGCCGTAGTCGTAGTAGTAGGAGTGCTCCCAGACGTCGAGCGCGAGAATCGGATGCGCGCCCCAGAGCGCGCCCTGGTCGTGCTTGTCCACGACGAGGTTACGCAGCTGGTCGGAGTGGGAGTCGTAGACGAGGAGCGCCCAGCCGCCGGCGGCGGACGCCGCGGCTTCGAACTCGCCCTTCCACGCGTCGAAGCCGCCGAAGTCCTCCTCGATGCGGGCGGCGAGCGCGCCGGCGGGTTCGCCGCCGCCGTCCTCGCTCATGTTCTCCCAGAAGATGGAGTGGAGGATGTGTCCACTGCCGTTGTGGGTGACGTTCCGAATCGCACCGGCGGAGCTGGAGAAGTCTCCGTCCGCGCGGTTGGACTCGAGCGTCTCCTCGGCGCTATTCCAGCCGTTCACGTACCCCTGGTGGTGGGTGTCGTGATGCCAGGTGAGCACCTGTTCGCTAATGTGCGGTTCGAGCGCGTCGTAGTCGTACGGCAACGCGGGAAGTTCGTAGTCAGTCATGCTATCACCAACAGATACAACGCTCGGATAACTGTTAAACTTTGAGGCGTTCCACGTTATCACGGCCCACGAAGGGTTTTCGGGCGTGCTGCGTCTTCGAGGGAGTGTGACGTACTCCGGCGTCTTCGTCGACCTCGACGGCACCGTCTGGCGCGGCCGCGACCCCGTTCCCGGTGCCGCCGACACGGTTCGCGCGCTCCGCGAGCGCGGCGTGCCGCTCGTGTTCGTGACGAACAACACGGGCGTCCGCCGAGACAGCTTCCACGCGCGCCTGGAGTCTCTCGGCATCAGCCCGGACGCGGGCGAAGTCGTCACCGCGGCGTGGGCGACCGCGGAGCACCTCGCCGAGTACCGGCCGAACGCGTCCGTGCACGTCATGGGACAGGACGTGGTCGCGGACGAACTCGCCGCGGCCGGCCTCACCGTCTCCGAGTCGGGGACGGCGGACGTGGTCGTCGTCGGGTACGACGAACGCGTGTCGATGGACCGGCTGACGGGCGCGCTCCGCGCGTTCGGCCCCGGTACCGACTTTGTCGCCACGAACCGCGACAGCACCACGCCGCACGAGGACGGCCCGATGCCGGGCGCGGGCGCGTTCGTCGCCGCCGTCGAGGAGATGACCGGTCACGACCCGCTCGTCGTCGGGAAACCCAGCACGCGCATGGCGGACGTCGCCGCCGACATCCTCGGCGTCCCGCTCGACGAGTGCCTGATGGTCGGGGATAACCTCCACACGGACGTGCTGATGGGTGAGCGCGCCGGCATCGACACCGCGCTCGTCCTCACGGGCGTCAGCGACCGCGCGGACGTGGAAACCACGGACATCACGCCGACGCACGTACTCGACAGTATCGCGGACCTACCGACGCTCTTCTAAAACTGAGAGAAGACGGTTACTCGACGTCGACGACTTCGACTTCGAACTCCAGCGTCTCGCCCGCGAGTCGGGGGTTGAAGTCGACTTTCACGACGTCGTCGTCGACGTGCGTGATTTCGCCGGGCTGGCCGTTCTGCGCTTCGAGGTAGAGGCCTTCCTCGGGCCGCTGGCCGAGGGCTTCCGTGAGTTCCTCGGTCTCGAACTCCTGCACGCGCTCCTCGCTCCACTCGCCGTACGCCTCCTCGGGCGGAATCGTGAGCGTCTCCGTCTCGCCCGCGTCCAGGCCCACGAGGCCGTCTTCCATGCCCTCGATGACCTGGCCCGCGCCGACCTCGGCCGTGAGCGGGTCGTACTCGCGGTCGGGCTGTTCCTCCGCGAGACCTTCTTCGGTCGCGACGGATTCGCGGGAGGTATCGAAGACTGTGCCGTCGTCGAGGCGGCCAACGTACTCGAACGTGACCGTGTCGCCGGTTTCGATTGCCATACTCGAAAAAGCGGAGCCGGACGGATACGTGTGTGGTTTCCGCGCTCAGAACCCCCAGCGAAGCCCGGACATCGTGCCGACGATGGCGACCATCAGGACGAGTTCGACGAGGCTGAGCATCCCGTACTTCTGGTTCAGGTCGGCGAGGCGGTCGTAGTCGGTGTCGTCCGCCGCGAGTTCGTCGAACATCCCGGTCGTGAACCAGTGCAGCGGCCCGAACCCGAGCACGAGGAGCGCGATAGCGAGCGCGAGCGCCGCCCAGAGCGCGGTCGTCGGGGCCTGCCACAGGTTCATCATCGCGGCCAATCCGATGCCGGAACCGACGACGCCCAGGGAGACTGGTTCCATGAGGAAGTTCATCTTCGGGACGAAGCCCGTCGCGAACTCCTCGTTTGCCTCCGCCGAGAGACTGCCCATGACGGGGCCGAGGACGAGCGCGCCGAGCACGGAGGTCCCGAACCAGAACGCGCCGAGAACGAGGTGGATAGTGAACATGACGCGGTGGTCGCCGGAGAGATACCCCAGCACCGGCAGGAGGAGGGGGACTGCGACTGCGCCCGCCGCGAACGCCGGGTTCGCAGCGTCCGCCATCTGACTGTACCGTTCGCGCGCCGTCTCGGGCCGTCGTGCCTCACCTAGTGACATACAATAACTCGCCTCACAGGTTCGTGTTCGCATCCCGTCACATAAAACTGGCTCCGCGACGCGTTCAGTCCTCGGCACGTGTGACGCGTCACTATCACGCGTCCCCTATCGTGAGCTCACGGGTCGCCCCGGAGGGCGTAGTGATGATGACCGTGATGTCGCCACGCTGTGGCGCCGTGAGCGTGAACCGGAGTGAAAAACGGTCGGATTGGCTCGATAGGACCGGAGCCGTGTCGTCCGCGTCCACGATGGGGTCGACCGTGAACGTCTCTCCGGGCCGCGAGACGTTGGGATGGTAAACGAGTGTCCGTGCACCCGCAGGGCCGACCACGCGAATCGTCGTCCCGTCGAGGTTGACGGTGTCCGCCCCCGGTGAGAGTCCGGTGTAGATGGAGAACGAGGCGTCGGACGAGTCGACGGGGAACGTTTCCTGTTCGACCAGTATACGGCTCGGCACCGTCTCGTAGAGCGTGATCGGATTCATGTTGACCCGATCGAGGGTCAGGGTCGCTCCGTTATCGTCGTCTACGAGTGTGAGTGAATCGTTGCTCGTAGTGAGGACGGCCCCCGTCTCTCGGTTCTCCAGCCGGAGTACGTCCGCGGCCGCCCGGTCGACATCGAGAGTATCGCCGTCGCTGACGGTGAACGTCTGGCCGCCGTCAGTCAGGGTCACATCCCCGCCGCTGGACGTCGTCGCATCCACGAGCACCTCTCCGTCATCGGACTCCGGGAATTCCGGAACGAGTCGACTGTCCTTCGGCCAAACGACGAGGTCGTGGAGCGTGGACTCCGTGTAGGAAACGTCCCCCTCGGTGGTCGAGAAGGTAATCGTCTCGTCCGTCCCGTCGCCGTCAGGAGTGATTTCGAAATCGTGCCCGCGGAGTGACGCGGACGTGTTTTCGTTGAAGAGGGTGACCACCGCACTGTCGTCCGGAGACGTGAAACGAAGCAAGTCACCATCCCCGATTTCGATGGTTCCCTCGAGGGATTCGAGCGTGACCGTTTCGCCGGACGACACCGTAGCGCGAACCGCCCGCGTTTCGAGCACGTCGAGCTGGTGTGTTTGCCCGGACACCGTCGCCGTGTCTCCTTCTGCGAGTGAGATAGATTCGTCGTCGTGGACGAGTGAAAGGGTTGCACGCGTCCCATCCGTGTCGTTCTCTACGGTCACGTCTCCGTCCGTAACCGTGAGTTCGGTGGTGTCCGAATCGTCCACGACATCGATGGTGATTCCGTCGGAGGCTGACCGGACGGCGATTGTGTCGCCGTCTTCGATCTGAAGGGTCTGGTCGTCGACGAGCGTGACGGAGTCGCCCGAGCTGATGTTGGCAGTAAGTGTATCGTACGCGTCGTATCTGAGCGTCTCCCCGTTCGATGCGATCCGTACGGACGCGTTAGTGAGGGTGTTCGCGTCCTGAGTGAGGGTTGGCGAGAGAATCCGCGTTGTCGGGCGGTCGGTAACCGAGTAAACGGTGATGGAGTCGAGTATGCTGTCGCTGCTCTCCTCGCCCGCGTCGAGAGCGTCCGACTGGAGAAGTCCGGCCGTGTGCACGAGAATGCCCGCTCCAAGAACGGCGACGAGGATGAGCGCGATGAATACGATGAGTGTCTCGACGCCGATTTGTCCACGCTCACCCACAGGTTCCATTCCTGAATGATAATTCCACCTCGCTGCCAGTTCAATCTGTCGGCTATGGAGCTAGTCAGTCCTCGCCGCGAGCCGCCTCGAACATCTCCAGCGCGCGCTCGCGGCGCTCCGAGTGCTCCACGATTGGCGCGGGGTACTCGGGCGCCACCTCGTCGCGTTCGGCCTCGCCGAGTTCGTTCCAGCCGTGAATCTCCTCAGTGTCCGCGTCTGCGAGTTCGGGGACGTACTCGCGGATGTACTCCGCGTCGGGGTCGTAGTCCGCCTGCTGCGTCCAGGGGTTGAAGATGCGGAAGTAGGGCTGGGCGTCCGTGCCCGTGGAGGCCGCCCACTGCCAGCCGCCGGTGTCGTTCGCGGTGTCATGGTCCACGAGGTACTCCCGGAAGTGGCCGTAGCCGACCCGCCAGTCCACCAGGAGGTCCTTCGTGAGGAACGAGGCGACTATCATCCGCACGCGGTTGTGGACGTACGCTTCCTCGCGCAACTGGCGCATCCCCGCGTCCACGATGGGAAACCCAGTCTCGCCGGACTTCCACGCCGCGATTTCGTCTTCGTCGTTCCGCCACTCGATTGGGTTCTCGTACTCGCTGTAGTTCTCCGTCACCACGCGCGGGTTGAAGTAGAGGACTTGCTGGTAGAACTCGCGGAACGCGAGCTGTCTACGGAACTCCTCCACCCCGGTCGCCTCGTCCTCTCCCTCGGCCTCCTGCATCGCCTGTGCGGTGCGGGCGTAGGCCTCGCGAACGCCGAGCGTGCCGTACGTCAAGTCCTGCGAGAGGCGGCTCGTTCCCGCCTCAGCGGGGTACTCACGGCCCTCGTCGTAGTCGAAGATATCGCTCTCGCAGAAGTCGTCGAGGCGTTCGACGGCGGCCGCGTGTCCGGCGTCGGGGTAGTCCGCCGCCGGTTCGTCGAATCCGAGGTCGTCGAGCGAGGGGAGCGCCGCACCGGACACGTCGGCGAGCGCGTCCGCCGTAGGCGGGTCGGCGGGCCTCGCTTTCTCGCGGTCCTGCCACTTCTTCCAGAAGTACGTGTACACCGAGTAGGGGTCGCCGGCGTTGGTGCGAATGGCTCCGGGTTCGTGGAGCACGGCGTCGTGAAACTGCTCGTGCGGAGTGTTCTGAGCGTCGAGCGCCTCCCGAACGATTTCATCGCGTTCCTGCGCGAGACCGGTGTAGTCGTGGTTCCAGACGACGCGGTCCGCGTCGTGCTCGACCGCGAGGTCGGGAAGCACGCCTGGCGGGTCGCCGTGGCGGATAGTGAGGTCGCTCCCATGGTCTCTGTACCACGCGCGGAGGTCTCGCAGGGCGTCGAGGAGGAAGGCGACGCGGACGGGGCTCGCGTGGGCGAGCACGTCGTCGTCGAACACGAACACGGGCAACACGTCGCCCTCCTCGGCGGCGGCCGCGAGCCCGCGGTTGTCGTGCGCGCGGAGGTCGCGGCGGTGCCAGAAGACCTGCATACGGGCGAGTGTCGGGGGCGCGCCGAAAGCCTACCGGCCTAGTCGAAGATGCGGAACGACCCGCGGCCCACGGCGACCTCCTTCAGTTTCCCGTCCGGAGTTTCGGATTCGACGGTCATCTCGGCGACGCCGACGGTGCTTCCCGTGCGGACGACGTTCGCGGTGCAGACGAGGTCGTCCGCGGCCGGGCGGAGGTAGGAGATGTTGAGGTCGATGGTGGCGACACCGGTCTGCGTGGGTTCGTCGAGCGTCGAACGGACGGCGAGGCCGCCCGCGGTGTCCGCGATGGTGGCGGCGACGCCGCCGTGCACCTGGCCGTTCGCGGCGGGGCCGGTGTTCGTGAGTTTCTCGTCGTACGGCACCCGGAGGCGGAGCCGGCCGGGTTCGAGGTCCTCGACGGTGAGTCCGAGGAAGGAGAGGAAGCCGTGCTGGTCGATGTGCGCCTGAAGGAACTCCGCTTCGTCCATGCAGTGGGGGAGACCCGCCGGCACCTAAACCCTTGGCGTCACTTCCCGACGAAATCGGGGTCGGATTTCTCGAAGAAGGCGGCGTGGCCACGCGCGTAGTCCTCCGTGTGGGTCGCGTCGGCCATCGCCTCCGTCTCGGCCGCGAGCTGTTCGGGAAGCGAGTTCCCGAAGGACTCCGTCATGAGGCGCTTTGTCGCGCCGAACGCCTTCGTCGGCCCCTCCGCGAGACGTTCCGCGAGTTCGGTCACGCGGTCGTCGAAGTCGCCGGCGGGGACGGCTTCGGTGGCGATGCCGAGGTCGACGGCCTCCGCGGGCGTGAGGTCGCCGTCGAGGAGCGCTAGCTCCTTCGCCGTGCGGAGGCCGACGAGGCGCGGGAGGAAGAACGTCGACCCACCGTCGCCCGTGAGGCCGACGCGCGAGTAGGCGTAGGAGAGTGCGGCGTCCTCGGAGACGAGCACAATGTCGCCGACGAGCGCGAGACTGAACCCGGCTCCGGCGGCGACGCCGTTCACGGCGGTGACGACGGGCTTCGGCGCCTGGTGGAGCTGGAGAACGACATCGTGGAGCGCCGACGCGAGCCGTCGGAGTTCGGGCGCGTCCGACTCGTCGCCGTCGAACTGTCCGAGGTTGGCGCCCGCGCCGAACGCGTCGCCCGCGCCCGTGAGGACGAGGCAGCGCACGTCGTCGTCCTCAACGGCGTCCGTGACAGCGGCCATAAGGCCGTCCGTGGTGGCGTCGTCGAGCGCGTTCAGGGCGTTTGCGCCCTCTATCGTCAGGTAGGCGACTCCGTTCTCGCGGCGGGCGTCGACGTTCTCGTACGTCATACGCGAGAAGTGGTGCGCGGGACACCTCTAGCTTTCCGTCGGTCTTCGGGGTAAGTTTCTTGTGAGCAACCGACGTGGACTCCAGTAGTACCAATGGCAAATCTTGTGACGAATGTCGAAACAGCGGTAAGGAACGACCCCGACGCGACGGCCATCGGGTTCCGAGGGAACGAAATCAGTTACGGCGCGTTCTGGCAGCGAACCGGCCAGTTCGCGGCGGCGCTCGACGAACGCGGACTCGGCGAGGACGACCGTGTCGCGGTGTACCTGCCGAACCTCCCGCAGTTCGTGACGGCGTTCCACGGCACGCTCCGCGCGGGCGGCGTCGTCGTGCCGATGAATCCGCAGTACAAGTCCCGGGAGATCAGCCACCTGCTCGACGACTCGGGGGCGAAGGTCGTCGTCGCGCTCGCGGACCTCGTGCCGTTCGTCGAGGAAGTCGTGGACGATACCGACGTGGAGCACGTCGTTTCGGTCGGCGGCGAGCACGACGCCGCGACGTCGTTCGACGAGTTCCTCGCCGACGACACGCTCGATGTCGTCCCGCGCGACGGCGACGACGACGCCTGCCAGCCGTACACGTCCGGGACGACGGGCCAGCCGAAGGGCGTCCAGCTCACGCACGAGAACCTCGGGTCGAACGCGTCGCAGGCCGCGTCGCTCGCCCCGGGCGGCGTGAACGAAGAGGACAAGTCGTTCGGCGCGCTCCCGCTGTTCCACATTTACGGGATGACCGTCACGATGAATTCGACGCTGTTCAATGGCGGCGCGTACTACCCAATGGCCGAGTGGGACGCGCAGCAGGCGACGGACCTCGTCGCGGACGAGGACATCACGCTCTTCCACGGCGTGCCGGCGATGTACAACGACCTCATCAATCAGCCGAACACGGACGAGTTCGACTTCTCGTCCGTCCGGATGTGCGGCGTCGGCGGGTCTGGTATTCCCGTCGAGGTGCTACGGAAGTTCGAGGAGCTGTTCGAGCCGAAAATCTACGAGGGTTACGGGCTCACCGAGACGAGTCCGGTGACGCACTTCAACCGGCCCGATGTGGGCCGACGCGTCGGCAGCATCGGCACCCCACTGGAGGGCATCGACTCCCGGATTGTCGACGCGGACTTCAACGCGCTCGACCCCGTCGAGGAAGGCCCGGTCGACGAGGACGACGACGCGCTGGACGACGTGACGGGGGAACTCGTGATTTCGGGGCCGAACGTCATGAAGGGCTACTACAACCTCCCGGACGCGAACGCCGAGGCGTTCACGGAGGCGGACGGGAAGCGCTGGTTCCACACGGGCGACATCGGCTACTACGACGAGGACGACTACTACTACATCGTCGACCGGAAGAAGCACATGATCAACACCGCGGGCTACAACGTCTACCCGCGCGAGGTCGAGGAGTTGCTCTTCGAGCACGAGGGCGTCGCGGACGCGGCCGTCGTCGGCATCCCGGACGAGCGCCGCGGCGAGACCGTCAAGGCGTTCGTCGTGAAAGCGCCCGACAGCGACGTGACCGCGGACGAACTCAGGCAGTACTGTCTCGACAACCTCGCCGAGTACAAGCATCCGCGCGAGGTCGAGTTCGTGCAGGAACTCCCCCGCACGACCACCGGGAAGGTGCAGAAGTACGAGCTCGTCGAGCGCGACCAGTCCTAACTACCACTCCCACTCGGGGTTCGGGGACTCCACCGATTCCGCCGGCGGTTCGTCGTCGGCCAGTTCGACCGCGTAGTCCGACTGTATCCACGCGCCCGGTTTCTCGGGGTCGTAGATTGCGATGCCGCTTCCGCGCAGCGGAATCGCCGCCGTTTCGGACGCGACGAGGTCTTCCGTCATGGTGTGCCACCGAACGCGCTCACGACAGGCCCGTACCCAGAGACGGGAATGCCGTTCGAAACAGATTCAGCGCCACTAGAACACGTACCTGTGTTTTCTCCCCCAGTATGGTTTTCGTCCCGGATCGATTCAGGTGTTTTTGTAGACGTGTGTTCAGTCATTATACGTCACGTTCTGTGCGGATTCGGGATAAAATAGTTCCGCATAAACCGACCAGACACGTTGTGATTCCTAAGGTACTGAGAGGACGTATTAGGTGTTCGTTCCCACGTACCGAAAACAGGTGGATGTCTCGAAAGTTCTATCTGAGTTCACTCTCAGAGTTCCACAAGAGCATGAACGAACCCGGGACCGGCGTGTTGCTCGACCAGGAGACGATGCGGGTGCGCGCCGAGAGCGGGTATCCGTCATGGGCGCGCGAGCACTGGGAGACGTTCCACGAGAGCCTCACAGGCGAGTATCAGGGCGAGCGGTTCCCGTGTTATTTCGGCCGAGAGTCGGTGCGCGCGGGCGACCCGCTCTACACCGCTGTGCCGTCGCTCACCGATTCGGACGCCCTGCTCGACCTGCGGGACACGCTCGTCGAGTACGTCGAGCGCTACGAGGAGTACAGCGACCGCGCGTCGCTCGTGGCGTTCTTCGCGCCGCCCGAACGGTCGTTCGCAGAGAGCGACTACCACGACGCTCTCTGGCACGTGCTCCAGTTCCTCCACGTCCACGACCCCGAACCGTGGCCCGCGGACATCCCGACCGACCCCGACGACCCCTACTGGGAGTTCTCGTTCGCGGGCGAACCGATGTTCCCGACCTGTCGCGCGCCGTTCTACGACACCTACCGGAGCCGGTACTGTCCGGTCGGCCTCGAAATCACCTTCCAGCCGCGCGGCCTGTTCGAGTCGATGGGCGTCACCGGCGACACCGACGCCGGACAGCGCGCCCGCGACACCATTCAGGAGAACCTCGAAGACTACGACGGCGTCTGCCCGCACGCCGACCTCGGGGACTGGGGCGTCGAGGGAGACCGCGAGTGGCCACAATATATGCTCCGCGAGAGCGACGACGAAGCCCCCGACGAGTGTCCGATAACGGTGTCGCGCGAACACCCGAAGGTCACGCCAAGCATCGACCCCGGAATCGCGCGCGAGGTCGAGCAGTGAGCGTCCTCCTGCTCGTGGACTTCCAGGCGGGCTTCGACGACCCACGGTGGGGCGACCGGAACAACCCCGACGCGGAGGTGAACGCCCGCCGACTGCTGGACGCGTGGCGCGAGCGCGACGACCCGGTCGTTCACGTCCGCCACGATTCCACCGAGCCGGACTCGCCGCTGAAGCGCGGCGAACCCGGATTCGCGTACAAGTCCGACCTGGAACCCCGGGAGGGCGAAAAAGAGGTCGTGAAGCGCGTGAACGGCGCGTTCGTCGATACCGATTTGGAGAGTTGGCTGCGTGCGGACGGGCACGACTCCCTCGTCGTCGCCGGTCTCACGACGGACCACTGTGTCTCCACGACGACGCGGATGGCGGAGAACCGGGGGTTCGCGGTGACGCTCGCGCGGGACGCGACCGCGACGTTCGACCGGTCGCTCGACGGCGAGCGCTTCGACGCCGAGACCGTTCACCGCCTCGCGCTCGCGCACCTCGACGGCGAGTTCGCGCGCGTCGCGACGACTGACGAGATTCTCGGTATCAATCGTTAAGGTAACCCGGTGGAAATTTGAGGTATGGTAAATCCCGCCGGTGGAAGTCGATGACGCACCGCTCCGTCCACCTGCCCGTGGCCGCACAGCCCAGCCTCGACGCGCTCGTCGACCTCGGCGTCCGCACCGAAGAACTCGGGTTCGAGCGCGCGTGGCTCCCCGAGACGTGGGGACGGGACGCCGTCACCACGCTTTCGCTCATCGCGGAACGCACGAGCGAGGTCGGTATCGGCACCAGCATCCTCAACACGTACTCGCGCTCGCCCGCGCTCGTCGGGCAGACCGCCGCGACGCTCCAGGAGGCCTCGAACGGCCGGTTCCGAGTGGGTCTCGGTCCGAGCGGCCCCGCCGTCATCGAGAACTGGCACGGCGCCGACTTCGAGCGCCCGCTGCGCCGCACCCGCGAGTACGTCGACATCGTCCGGCAGGTCGTCGCGGGCGAACCCGTGAACTACGACGGCGACCTCTTCGACCTCCGCGGGTTCCGACTGCGGTGTGACCCGCCGGAGACCGCGCCGCCAATCGACGTGACCGGAATGGGACCGAAAGCGGTCGAACTCGCGGGACGATTCGCGGACGGCTGGCACGGCCTCATGCTCACCCAGGACGGCCTCGAAGACCGCCTCTCCGACCTCGAACGCGGCGCCGACCTCGGCGACCGCGACCCGAGCGACGTGCAGGTCTCCCTGCTCCTCACGTGCTGCGCGCTGGAGGACGGCGAGGAGGCGCGCCGGCTCGCCACCCAGCACGTCGGCTTCTACATCGGCGGTATGGGGACGTTCTACCGGGACGCGCTCGCCCGACAGGGCTACGACGATGTCGCGCACGAGATTCACGACGCGTGGAACGACGACGACCGCGGGCACGCGCTCTCGCTCGTGCGCGAGGAACTCCTCGACGACCTCGTCTGCGCCGGCACGCCCGAGGAAGTCACAGAGAAACTCGCCGAGTGGGAGGCCATCGACGGCCTGAACGAGATAGACGTGGGACTGCCGCGGAGCGCGGACCGCGACCAGATAGATGCGACACTCACGGCGGTCGCCCCCGAGAATCGGTAGTTTTTCCGGCCGGCCCTCGTGGGTTTGGATATGCGAGCCGTACGCGTCAGTGAGTTCGGCGACAGTAGCGTCATCAGCGTCGAGGACCGCGAGAAACCAGAGCCCGGCCCGGGCGAGGTCCGCATCGACGTGGAGGCTGTGGGCGTGAACTTCGCGGACGTGATGCAGCGCCGCGGCCACTACCAGGGCGGCCCCACGCCGCCGTACACGCCCGGGATGGAGGCCGCGGGCGTCATCGACGCCGTGGGCGAGGGCGTGGCGCGCGACCCGGGCGAGCGCGTCGTCGCGATGACGGGCGAGAACGCGTACGCGGAGTACGTCACCGCGAACGCGATGGCGCTGTTCGACGTGCCGGAGTCGATGTCGTTCGCCGAAGCGGCCGGGTTCCCCGTGCAGTTCCTCACCGCCCACCACTGCCTCCACGAGTGGGGCGGCCTCGAATCCGACGAGCGCGTGCTCGTGCACGCCGCGGCCGGCGGCGTCGGCACCGCCGCCGTCCAGCTCGCGAGCGACCACGGCGCGGAGGTGTTCGGCACCGCGAGCACCCAGGAGAAGCGCGACCTCGCCCAGCGTCTGGGCTGCGACCACACCATCGACTACACCGAGACCGACTTCGTCGAGGAAATCGACGACCTGACCGACGGCGCGGGCGTCGACCTCGTCCTCGACGGCATCGGCGGGGAGACGAGCGCGAAGAGCGTCGACGCCCTCGCGCACTTCGGGCGCGTCGTCGCGTACGGCGCCGCCTCCGGCACGCCCGGCGAAATCGACACCGCGAGCCTCCTCTTCGGGAACAAGTCCGTCATCGGCTTCCACCTCGGGCAGGCGATGGCGCGCGACCCCGAACGCGTCTACGAGGCCGTCCCCGAACTCTCAGGCATGCTCGCCGCGGGCGAACTCGAAGTCGTGGTTGGGCAGACGTTCGACCTCGAAAACGCCAGAGAAGCCCACGAAGCCCTCGAAAACCGCGAGACCCAGGGGAAGGTCGTTCTCGAACCGTAGGGGAGGATTTACAAACAATACGAAGTCACGCTGAAGCATATCGTAGATATGAGTGAGAATCGACGGGTTTTCCGCATTCTCTCGATTTTGGTCTATTTCACGGCGCTCACTCTCGGTTCTAGTATCTTGGTGGTGACTCCGGTTCGCACCCTGATTGTCGTACCGCTCCTATCTGTCGTCGTACTTCTCGGCCACGCTGTGAAGACCAACCAGCTTGACCAGATCGGATACGCGACCATGTGGCTCTGGATATTCATCTTGGCTCTCAGCGTCGGTGGGCTCGCAGTCGAGGTCTTAGTCGTGCACCGTGAAATCCCGCCGTTAGTTGACATACCCGTGGCTCGTGTCCTCGGAACAGTCGCATTAATCGCCGTCCCAGTCACAATCTATCTTCGGGGCGTCCAGAAATCAAGACAACAGACGACTCCCGATCCTACGACGCGTAACGACCGATAATAGCGTCGCATTGCGCCTATCGCGACGGCAGGGAGAGACCGTCGCGGCGGCCGTCGAGCACGTCGAACTCTTCGTCTCTCCGCGTTTCGAGCCAGTGGAGCAACCTCTCCGCCCAGTCGAGTTTCTTCGCTTTCATCGCGTCCACGCTGGGGTCGTCGAAGTCCCAGCCCGGAAAGACGAGTTCGCTCGCGCCGAGGGCGTCGGCGAGGAAGGCGGCGCGGTCGCCGTCGGTGAATCCACCGAAGTTGTGGACGTGCTCGCGGGGTTCGGCCTGCGTGGTAGCGAGCACGTGGTCGGTGTCGAATCGAGGGAGCCACTCGTCGATGCTCGGGATGTTGTCGCCGTGGGCGTGCGCGACGACCGGCTTGCCGTTCCGGGTGCGGTCGCGGGCGGTGTCGGGGTTCTTGTCGAGGTCGGTGACCATCGCGTCCACCCTGATGCCGGCGTCGGTGAGGATGTCAGTGGCAGTCGAGGCGGCGAACACGCAATCGGCGTCACGGGCGAGGTCGAGGTCGTCCGACAGGGAGGGACCCGCGCCCGCGACGGCGACGGTCTGCCTGCGCGCGTCGAGGCGGTCCATGTCGAAGGGGCGGGCGTACTCGCTGATGCGGTCGCGGGCGCGCTCGTCGGCCTCGCGGCTGAAGCCGAAATCGGCGAGTATGCGTTCGTAGACGGGGTTCCAGGTATCGTAGTCCATGTGGCGTTCGCTCGTCGGTGTAGAAATTCGGGGAGTCCGAGCCGACCCCGCCGCAGTGTGTACCCCTACCCACGCGGGGGGTCAGCCTCCGCTCGCGGATTTCCTCGCCGACGGTATAAGTTTTCTCGTTACGTCAGGGCGTTCCGAAGGGCGGCGGCGACCTCGGGGAGCCGCCCGGCGCCGTCGTCGACGGCGTCAGCGACGGTTTCGAGGTCGTCGACCGTGCCGGCGAGGAACACGGCCTCGTCGCCGGACGCGACCGCGCCGGCGGCGGACGCGGCGGCGGCGAGAGCCTCGTGATCGGCGTCACTGAGGCCGCGCACGCTGAACGCGCGCGAGACGCTTCCGGCCGCTGCGTCCGGTCGGCCGTCGTGCTGGGCGAGGTGGCGCTCCGCTTCCCGGACGCTCGTCACGTCCAGTTCCTCGACGGTCGGCGTGCGGGCGCGGTCGCGGGTGAAGGCGTCCCCGATGACGGCGGCGTCCCGGGTCTCGGCCACGTCGTGCGTCCGAATCACGTGCGCGCCGCGCTCGACCGCCAGCGACGTGGCGGCGAGGCTGACCGGGAGCGCCTCCTCCGTGCTCCGACCGGCGAGGTCGCGGAGGAAGTTCTTCCGATTGATGGAGACGAGAATCGGGCGGCCGAGCGCGCGGAACTCTCGCAGGCGCTCGAACGTCTCCCGGTCGTCGTCGAGGGTTTTCTCCTCGGACCAGCCGCCGAACGCGGGGTCGACGATGGTCTTGTCCGTGAAGCCGTTCAGGCCGAGCGCGTCGTAGATGTCGTCGACGGACTCGACCGCGCCGGGGCGTTCGAGGTCGGGCGGACTCGCCATCTTCGCGACCGCGGCGTCGTGCGCCTCGCAGACGCCGGGCATCTCGGGGTCGGCGAACCCGCAGATGTCGTTCACCATGTCGAACCCGCCCGCGAGCGCCTCGTCCGCGACCTCGTGGTACCGCGTCTCGATACTGAAGACCGCGTCGCCGTCGACGCGCTCGATGGTCTCCAGCGCGATGTCGAGGCGGTCGAGTTCCTGGTCGGCCGTGAGCACGTCGAACTTCTTGTTCGCGGATTCGAGGCCGATGTCGATGATGTCCGCGCCCTCCGCGAGCAGTTCGTCCTCGACGTACGCCGCGGCTTCGGCGGGGTCGTCGTAGACGCTCGGGGAGTACGGTGACTCCGCGGAGACGTTCAGCACGCCCATGATGCGGGGCGGGTGGTCGTCCCCGATTCCGAGTCCGGCGGCGTCGACAGTTCGCATACTGGATGGCTGCGTGCCACCGTCAAAGAGTCGGCGCTTCCGGCGTGTCACGCGGTTTTTACGCGGCGACGGCCAACGCTCGGGCATGAAGCCGGTCGTCGCGGTCGTGGACGCGGAGACGTCGGGGAACGTCGGCACCATCGCTCGCGCGATGAAGAACTTCGGGTTCGAAGACCTCTACCTCGTCGACCCGCCGGACTTGCATCGGGACAGCGAGGCGTACGGGTTCGCCGGACAGGCGCGCGAGGACGTGCTGCCGAACGCCGAAATCGTGGAGTTCGACTCCCTCGTCGAGAACTTCCACACGGTGGGGTTCACGTCCATCACGAACGAGGACGCGCGCAAGCACACGCGTTTCCCGTTCCGCACGCCCGCCGAACTCGTGGACTCACTGCAGGACGTGGAGACGGAGACGTGCTTGGTGTTCGGCCGGGAGCGCGTCGGCCTCGTGAACGAGGAACTCGAACGCATCGACGAGGTGGCGTCGATTCCCGCGAGCGCGGACTACCCCTCGCTCAATCTCGGGCAGGCGGCGACGGTGGCGCTGTACGAACTCCAGGACCTCGCGCGCGACGACACGCAGCTCCCCGACGTGTCGACGCAGCGCGCGGACGAAGCGGAGATAGAGGCGTTCTACGAGCACTTCGGCGAGTTCCTCGACGACCTCGACTACCCGGGCGAGAAGAAGCCGAAGACGCTGCGGATGATGCGGCGCATCCTCGGCCGCGCGCACCCGACCGGACGCGAGGTGAACACGCTCCGTGGTATCCTGCGGCGTGCGCAGCGGAAGGCTGACGAATAAACGTTTTTGTATATAGGAACATATATACGAACAACGATGCCCTCCTCCCTCTCCCCGCAGATACAATACATGGCGTACGTAGCCATCGCGTCACTCGGCGCGTTCGCGCTCGGTGCGTACGTTTTCCTCCCGGACCTCGAACTCAAGCGGGAGGTGCGTGAGTTCCTGCGGACGGACTGGAAGTACCTCGGCGTGGCGTGGGTGCTGACGTTCGGCGTGAACGAACTCGCGAAGTACCACGTCGATACGGCGTTCACGGACACGATTTACGCGATGGAGGGCGCGACTGTGGGCGTGTTCCAGACGGTGACGGCGCGTCCGATCACGATGCTGTTCGTGTTCGTTTACCTCGTTGGCTTCCCGTTCATCGTGTTGTTCACGTACTTCAAGCTGAAGGCGCACAACCGCGAGCAGGCCTACCGGTACGCGGCGGCGTACGCGTGTCTCGTCCTGCTCGCGGCGCCGTTCTTCGTGTTCGTCCCCGTGAAGGTAACGGGGTATTCGCTGGTGTCTGTGCGGCCGCTGCTCTACGACCTGAACTCCATCGTCATGGCGGGAACGTTCGCGACGGACACGCTGATGAAGTCGTTCCCGAGCCTCCACACGGGTCTCTCGACACTTGCCGCTATTTTCGCGTGGAAGACTGGCGACCGCCTGTACGCGTGGACGGTAACGGTGGCGGCGACGTGTATCGTGGTGGCGACGTTCTACCTCGGCATCCACTGGCTGCTCGACGCGGCGTTCGCGGTCGTGCTCGTCCTGATAGCGCACGAAGTATCCCAGCGAATCCCGCTCACGCTCGGCCTAGGCTCCCTGCGCGGCGCGGGTCGTGGCGCGGGCGACCGAGAGTAGCGCGCGACGCTTGAGGAGCGCGAACCCGAGAAGTATCGCGGCGAACCCGACCAGTGTGGTTTCTTCGACGACGTGGCCGAGCGCGATCCAGGTTACGAGCGTCGCAACCGCGGGTTCGGCGTAGCCGACGAGGTTGATTTCGGTGGGGCTGGCGCGGTCGAGGAGGACGAAGTAGAGAAGGTAGCCGCCGGCGCCGGCGACGAGCGAGAGGTAGAGGAGACTGCCGATGCTGGTGGCGTTCCACGCGACGCCGGCGAGCGATTCGCCGCGCAGAACGCCGACGATGAGGAGGCCGCCGGCGCCGAGGAGCATCGCCCACGCCTGCGTGGTCTGGATGGGGAGGCCGGCGTCGAGGGGGCGGGAGGCGACGCTGCCGAGCGCGAAGCTGAGCGCGCCACAGAAGACGAAGAGGACGCCGAGAACGCTCGTGGAGCCGACGCCCGAACCGGGGAGGGCGATGACGGCGACGCCGGCGACGCCGAACGCGAGGCCGGCGCATTCAACGAGGCCGATGGAGTCGTCGGGGAGGAGCGCGCTCGCGAGCGGCGCGGTGAGGACGGGTGTGAGGCTGATGACGACGGCGGCGACGGCGCCGGGGACGTGCTGTTCGCCGAGGTAGAGGAAGCCGTGGTAGGCGCCGATGACGAGCGTGGCGACGACGCCGACGTGCAGCCACTCGTCGCGGGTGCGGGGGACGCGGCGGTCGGCAGTAACCAGGGCGACGGCGAGGAGGACGGCGCCGGCGATGACGTACCGGAGGCCCGCGAAGAGCAGGGGCGGAACGTGGTGCAATCCGACTTCGATAGCGACGAACGACGTGCCCCAGGCGAGCGCGAGGAGGCAGAAGAGGAGCGCGGTTTCGGAGCCCGCTCCCAGGTACCGTCTCGAATTCATATAGGAATACATCATATCCAGAAGTTCTTAAACTCACCTACAACAGTTCGTGGTGTTCTAGGATGATAGTTCGAGATAGTCGCCGAGAGTGAGAGAATACGCCAGCCGCCGTGGTCGGTGGTTACTTGCCAGTCACCGCCGACAGCGACGGTATGGACGAACGCGACGTGCGACTCCTCAAAGCCATCAGCGACCTCGGCACCGGGAGTCCGGAACGCCTCCACGAGGAGACCGACATCCCCGTCTCGACCATCCACTACCGGCTCAACAACCTCCGGGAGGCCGGCGTCATCACGAACGAACTCTACGACATCGACCTCGACGCGCTCGGCCTCGACGTGACCGTCGTCGTCGAAGTGCTCGCGGACTACAGCGGCCCCTACGACGAAGTCGGCGACGAAATCCTCGCCATCGAAGGCGTCACGCAGTGCTTCTTCACGATGGGCGAGACGGACTTCGTGGTCGTCGCCCACCTCCCGGATTCCGACGACGTGGAGCGCCTCATCGGCGAGTTCGAAGCCATCGAAGAAGTCGATAGGACGAACAGCACGTTCGTCATCAACGAACTCCGGGACGCCCAGCGCGCGCTCCAGTCGTACTCGCTCGACACGCTCCTCGAAAAGCTCGCGGACGACGACTAGGCGCGCTTCTGTACTTCCTCGCGCAGCACGTCGGAGACGAGTTCGCCGTCGGCCTTCCCGCGGAGCGCGCCCATGCACTCGCCCATCAGCGCGGAGAACGCGCCCATGCCCTGTTCTTCTATCTGGTCTTCGTTCCGCTCGACGATTTCCACGATGGTCTCGCGAACTTCTTCCTCGCCGACGGACCCGAGGCCGAGTTCGTCCGCCAGTTCGGCGGGGTCGGAGCCCGGTGACTCCGCGAGCGCGGCGAGGAGTTCGGGGACGCCCTCCTGCGTGAGTTCGTCCGCGACGACGAGTTCGAAGGTGCCGCGGAAGTGGTCGGCCGTGAGGTGGTCGGTGGGCACGTCGTCCCGCCGGAGTTTCGTCACCGTCGATTCGAGCGTGCGCGCCGCGAGGTTCGCGTCCACGCCCATCTCGACGGCCTCCTCGAACAACCGCCAGCGCCGGCCGTACGCGACCTGCTCCGCCACGTCCTCGTTCAGCCCGTACTCGTCGGTGTAGCGCTCGACCTTCTCCGTGAGGAGCTCGGGCGGCTCGACCTCGCTCGGGTCGGGCGAGACGGGAGGAACGTCCGTCTCGGGATACATCCGGGCCGCGCCGGGGAGCGGGCGGAGGTACTCGGTGGTTCCGCCCTCGTTCGCGCCCCGCGTCTCCTCCGGCACGCCCTCGATGGCCGTTCGCGCGCGCTCCGCGACCGCCTCGATGGCGCCCTCGGCCACGTCCGCGCCCGCCGCGACGATGGCGACCGCGTCCTCGGGGCCGGCGTCGACAGCCTCCCGGAGCGTGTCGACCTCCTCGTCGGTGACGCCGTACGCGGGCAGTTCGTCCGTGTGGAAGATGCCGCCCGCGCCGTGGCGCTTCGCGTGGTCGGAGAACTCCGTGCCGAGCCGGCGGTCCGGCTGAAGTTCCTTCCCGACGAGGCCGTCGAAGCCGTACAGCGGCACCGCGAACACGCGGCCGCCGGAGTCGAGCGCGCCCCGAATCACCGAGGAGTCCGTGTTCTCGAACGTATCGGTGACGTTCCGCACGTCGCCCACCGAGGCGTCTCGGGACTGGAGGGACTCCGCGATGTCGAGCAGGCGGACCTGACGCTTTACTTCGAGGCGCACGAGGTCCTCGATGTCGTCCAGACTCTGCACGCCCTTCATCTCGACGCGCGCGCCGTCCGCGATGGAGACGTTCACGTCCTGACGAATCGTCCCGAGACCGCGCTTCACCTTCCCCGTCGAACGGAGGAGCATCCCGATGCGTTCTGCGGCCTCCCGGGCCTGCTCGGGGCTGCGGATGTCCGGCTTCGTCCCGATTTCGACGAGCGGAATCCCGAGGCGGTCGAGTCCGTACCGAACCCCCGACTCCGTCTCCTCGACGCGCTGGGCGGACTCCTCTTCGAGCATCACGTCCTCGATACCGACCGCGCCCTCGCTCGTCTCGATTTCGCCCTCCTGAGAGAGCAGCGTGGAGCGCTGGAACCCGCTCGTGTTCGACCCGTCGATGACGACCTTCCGCATCACGTGCGCCTCGTCCACCACCGTCGCGTCGAGGAGCTGGGAGATTTCGAGCGCGGTGTCGAGCGCCTCCTCGTCCAGCCGATGGGGCGGTTCGTCGTCCTCCTCCACGAGACACGTCGAGTCGAACGCGAGGTACTCGAACTCGCGCTCGACCTGAGACTCCTCCAGGGCGGCCTCGTCCATCTCGCCGAGTTCGCTCTTCGTCGGGTGGAGGAATCGGGTGAAAGAGCGCACGGCCTCCTCGGGTTCGCGGCGCGTCGTCGGACACCCGCAGAACAGTTTCTCCGCGGTGTCCAGTTGCTGGTGGATTTCGAGTCCCGCGACCAGTCCGAGGGACTCGTAGTCGAACTCACTCATTACTCACTCCTGTGCGTGCGAGCGATAAAAAAGCGTCCAGTCCGATGTGCGCCACCCGGTGACGCGAGTGTTAGCGCGCACTCAAGTCCACGGAGTCCCAATCGGGGGTATGAGCAGTCCGCCGCCCACGCCGGGCATCCACCACGTGACCTGTATCGCCGGTAATCCCCAGGAAAACCTCGACTTCTGGGTGGAGACGATGGGACTTAGGCTGGTGAAGCGCTCCATCAATCAGGACGACCCCGAGACGTACCACTTCTTCTTCGCGGACGCGGAGGGAACGCCGGGCACCAGCATGACGTTCTTCCCGTGGGAGGACATGCGACAGGGGAAGGTCGGGTCGGGTCAGGTGTCCCGCACGGCGTTCCGCGTCCCCGAAGGCAGCCTGGACTACTGGGAGGCGCGCTTCGACGAGTACGGCGTGCCGTACGAGGAGCGCGTCGAGCGATTCGGAAACGGGGCGGGAACCGCCTCGGAAAACGCGAGCGGCGACGCGCCGCGAGCAGAGACCGTCCTCCCGTTCGAGGACCCGGACGGCCTCCCGGTGGAACTCGTGGAGACGGAGATTCCGGACGACGACCCCGTCGTCCCGTGGACGGAATTCGTGCCCGCGGAGCACGCGATTCGGGGGTTCCATTCGGTGACGCTCTGGGTTGCGGACACGGAACCGACGATGGAACTTCTGGAGACGATGGGGCTCGAAAGAGTCGGGAGCGAGCAGTCGCCCGACGACACGCCCGGTGACGAGCGCACGCGGTTCGCCGCCGCCGGTTCCGTCGGGAAGTACGTGGACGTGCTTCCGACCATCGCGGGCGGCCGACAGGGCCACGGAACCGTCCACCACGTCGCGTTCCAGACGCCGACGGACGACCACCAGTCCGCGATGCGCGACGCCGTGCGCTCACGCGGCCTCTCACCGACCGGGCAGATAGACCGCCACTGGTTCCGGTCCGTCTACTTCCGCGAACACGGCGGCGTCCTGTTCGAACTCGCGACGAGCGACCCCGGGTACGACAGCGACGAACCGCTCTCCGACCTCGGCGGCCGCCTCGTCCTCCCCGGGGAGTTCGAGAGCCGCCGGGACGAAATCGAGGCCGGCCTCCCCGACGTGACCGTGCCATCCTCGCAGCCATCCGATCAGTAAGCCCGGCCTGCGCGCTCGCCCGCCCCCTTAATCAGCCATTAACTATATCTATAGGGTTCTATGGTCCGGGTACAGGGACACCAGGTCCCTACCATGATTGGGTGATGCGAACCGGGCGTTGGGCCGCTCGGGTCGTATCAGCGTAATCGCAGCACCGGACGGCCGCGCGGAGACGTCACACACCTCCGCCCACACCGGCTGTCCGGCCGCCGCACCCCGCCCGAATACTTATAGCGACCACGTCGAGTACTGGTAGATATCGTGACGGGAAGCGTGACTGGGTTCCTCCGGCGGGAATCAGCGAAGTACGGTCTGTTCTGTCTGACGAGCGTCGCCGCCGTCGCGCTCGCCCGGCACGCCGGCCGCGGGAACCCCCTCCAGACCCCGGGAGCGCTCGCGCTCGCGGTCTCCCTCATCCTCTCCGGGTCGCTCGCCGTCCTGCTCTCGGAGCGCTGCCTCGACCGCTTCCTCGAAGCGCGCCGCGAGGACGACGACGCGCCCTACGGCTTCCTCGTCGTCGGCATCGCGACTCTCACCGCCGTCATGCTCGTGTTCTACGTCTCCGTCTAGGTGCGGTCGACGAACGCGACGATTTCCTCCGCGATGGTCTCCCCGGCGTCCTCCTGCAGGAAGTGTGCAGCGTCCGGTATCCACGTCTCCGGTTGGTCGTCCGCGGTCGGGAACACGCCGGCGAGGTCGTCACGGGCGGGGCGTGTGATCGGGTCGTCCTCGGCGAACAGCACGAAGACGGGTTTCTCCCAGTCCGCGAACCGCTCGCGGGCGTCCGCGATGGGGGCGGCGGCCTCGTCGTCGGGGTCGAGCGGCACCATCCCGGGGAGCGTGCGCGCGCCGGCGAGGTGGTCTTCGTTCGGGAAGGGCGCGCGGTAGGCGTCCACGACGGCGTCGTCCAGGTCGGTCGCGCAGCCGCCCGCGACCAGCTGGCCGACGTCGAGGGTGGGCGCGGTCTCCACAGTTTCCAGGAACTCGTGCCAGACCTCCGGCATCCCGCCCGTGCCGTCCGGGAGGCCGGTGTTCATCGGGACGAGGCGCGCGAACCGCTCGGGGTTGTTCGCGGCGACGGGCAGGCCGAGCAGGCCGCCCCAGTCCTGACAGACGAGCGTGACGCCGGTGAGGTCGAGTTCGGCGAGGAAGGTGTCGAGGGCGTCGTAGAGCCGTTCGTACGTGTAGTCGCCGCGGTCGCTGAACTTCTCGGAGCGCCCGAACCCGGGGAGGTCGGGGACGACGACGCGGCCGCGCTCTTCGAGCGTGGGAATCATCTTCCGGTAGAGGAAGCCCCAGGTCGGTTCGCCGTGCAGGCAGAGGAACGTCTCCTCGCCCGCGCCCGTGTCGACGTACGCCATCTCGGCGTCACCGGTGTCCACGAACGCCGGGTCGTAGTCGTAGTTCGGAACGTCCTCGAAGCGAGACTCGTCGGCCTGAACGGTGTCCATACGGAGGCGTCCGCGCCCCCGGAAGAAAACAGTTGGGTGGCTTACGCGTCGAGGCGCGCGAGTTCGTCGTCCGTGAGGTCGATGGCGGACGCGGCGACGTTCTCCTCGAGGTGCTCGATGCTAGACGTGCCCGGAATCGGGAGCGTCACGTCCGACGTGTGGAGGAGCCACGCGAGCGCGATCTGGTAGACGGAGGCGTCGTGGGCGGCCGCGACCTCCCGCACCGCGGCCTCCTTCTCGTCGAGGTCGCCCGCGCCGATGGGGAAGTAGGGGATGAATCCGATGCCGTACTCCTCGCAGGCGTCGAGGACGTCCTGGTGTTCGCGGTTCGCGACGTTGTAGTTGTTCTGCACGGTCGCCACGTCCACGATGTCGCGCGCGGTCTCCAGCTGGTCGACGGAGACGTTGCTGACGCCGACGTGCTCGACGACGCCGTCGTCCTTCAGTTCCGCGAGCGCGTGAATCGACTCCTCGAAGTCCACGTCGGGGTCCGGACGGTGGTGCTGGTAGAGGTCGATGGAGTCGACGCCGAGGCGGTCGAGGCTGGCGAGGTGCGCGTTCCGCAGGTAGTCGGGGTCGCCGTGGGGGAGCCAGTCGCCGTCGCGGTTGCGGAGCAGTCCGCCCTTGGTCGCCACCACCACGTCGTCGTAGGGGTGGAGGGATTCGCGGATGAGGCGCTCCGAGACGCCGGGGCCGTACGAGTCGGCGGTGTCGATGAAGTCCACGCCGACATCGCGGGCGTGCCGGAGAAATTCGCGCGCGGCCTGTTCGTCCTCGGGGCGTCCGATGATGTCCTCGCCGGTGACGCGCATCGCGCCGAACCCGAGTCGGTGCACGGTGAGGTCGCCGCCGATGTCGAACGTGTCGCTCTGGTTTTCGACCATACGGATGGGGTCGGCGGCGAGCGGAAAAGAGCTTGGTGACGCGGCGAGTTACTCGGCCAGTTCCTGGAGGTGTTCGATGCGTTCGTCCATCGAGGGGTGGGTGCTGAACCAGCGCTCCTCGTCCGTCTCGTCGGTATGGACGTAGAGCGGGCTGAGGATGCCGGTCGCGGGTTCGCTCGCGACCGGGCGGCCCGTCACCGATACCGCGCGTTCGTCCGCCGCGAACTCCCGGGAGCGCGAGTGCGCGCGAACGAGCAGTGTGAGCGCGACGAACACGACGAGGACGAGCGACCCGATTCGCCGGTGGATGTCGAACCCCGAGGCGTCGAACGGCCGGCCGCGAACCCACGCGAGCAGGCGACTAATCCCGGTCGCGAGCAGCGTCACGGGGAGGAGGGCGACGGCGAGCAGGCTCACGACCGTCCGGGAGAGGCTGTACGCCACGGTCTGCACGAGGCTGTCCCTGCTCTCCAGGTGCGCGAGTTCGTGCGCGAGCACGCCCTCGAACTCGACGGGCGTGAGCAGCCGGAAGAGCCGTCGGTCGAACACGACCGCGCCGTCACCGGGGCCGCCGAGGCTGATGGCGTTCGGCATCGGCATCCGCGCGACGTAGAGCGTGGGCTCCCCCACGTCCATCTGGCCGGTGAGCCGGTCGAGGCGCTCGTACGCCTCGGGCGAGGTGTCCGGCGTGAGCGGGCGCGCGTCGAGCTCCCGGAGGACGCGCGCGGTGCCGAAGCGGTAGCTCGCGTACGCGAACACGACCGTCGCGACAACCACGACGACGAGCGTGGACGCGAGCGACACGTCCGCGCGCACGGCGCTGGCGAGCACCCAGTAGACGAGGGCCGCAGCGGCCGCGTACACCGTGAACACGAGCACGCCGACGAGCGCCATCGCGACGCGACGACCGACTGCCATACGCGCGCTTGGAACGGCTGGCACTAACGGCTACCGGTGGCGAATCCCCTAAGCGGATAGAGATCCAAGTATGGGTATGACCAAGGCGACGTTCGGCGGCGGGTGTTTCTGGTGTGTTGAAGCGGCGTTCGAGCGCATCGAGGGCGTCGAGGACGTGACCTCGGGGTACGCGGGCGGACACGTCGAGAATCCGACCTACGAGGAGGTCTGCACCGGCGACACCGGCCACGCGGAGGTCGTACAGCTCACCTACGACCCCGATGTCGTGAGCTACCCCGAACTCCTCGAAGTGTTCTTCAAGGTTCACGACCCGACGACGCTGAACCGCCAGGGCAACGACGTGGGCACCCAGTACCGCTCCGCGGTCTTCACGCACAGCGACGACCAGCAGGAACTCGCTGCGTCCTTCATCGAAACGCTCGAAGAGGAGGGGAAGTACGACGGCATCGTCACCGAGGTCGAACCGCTCGACGCGTTCTACGAGGCCGCGGAGTACCACCAGAACTACTTCGAGAAGAACCCGGACGACGCGTACTGTCAGGCGACCATCCCACCGAAACTCGAGAAGCTCCGGGAGAACTTCGAGGCGCAGCTGAAGGCGTGATTCCCACGGCGTGAGAACCGCCGCGGGAAGCGGCGATTCTTTGTAGGGAGAACGACGAGGTCGGAGTATGGCGCGGGAGTCGCAGTCCGACGGAGCCGAGTCCGAGCTCCAGGCGATACTGGACGCGCTCGGCGACCCCGACTGCCGCCGCATCGTGCGCGCGCTCGACGAGCCGATGACGGCGGGCGAACTCGCGGACGCCTGCGACATCCCCACGTCGACCACGTACCGCAAACTCGAACTCCTCTCCGACGCGTCGTTACTCGTCGAAGGAACGGAACTCAGGGAGGACGGCCACCACGCGACCAAGTACCGGCTCGGGTTCGACGAGGTGGCGGTGGCGCTCACGGAGGAGCGCGAGTTCGAGGTGTCGCTGTCCCGGCCGGAAGGCGGGCCCGAAGACCGGCTCGCCACGCTCTGGAACGAAGTGAGAAAACAGACATGAACTCCGTTGAAACCCTCATCGTCGCCACGAAAGCCCTGACGCTGCTCGCGGGCGCGGCTATCGCCCATCTCTCCTATCGCGCGTACACGGAGACGAAGAACACGGCATTGCGCGCGCTCTGCATCGGCTTCACCGCCATCACGGTCGGCGCGGTTCTCGGCGGTGTCATCGACCTCATCACCCCGCTCGACTTCCTCTACGGCGTGCTCGCGCAGAGCACGCTCACCCTCCTCGGATTCCTCGCCATCCTCTACTCGCTCTACCGCTAGTCCTCGATGAGCGTCATCACTTCCGTGAACTCGTCGTCGTCGAGCTCGCCAAGCCGGTCGTTCGCCTTCGCCTGCACGCGCTCCAGTTCGTCCTGCAGCCGCTGGAAGCGCTCGTCGTCCTCCAGTTCGTGCGCGGAGTAGTTCGCGCGCAGCGCTCCGATTTTCTCGCTCAGCGCGAACAACGCCTGGAGTTCAAGGGCGTAGTCGGCGCGCGAGAGGAGTTTCTGCGTCGTCTCGATGACGTCCTCCTTCGTCACGGGCTTTTTCACGTAGAGGTCGAACTCCATCTCGACGATGTCCCAGTTCGGCTGGACGGCGGTCATCATCGCTACGCGGGCGTTCCCGTCGCGTTCCCGTATCTCGTGGAGGACTTCGTCGCCGGAGGTCCGGGGCATCCGGCGGTCGAGCAGCACGGCGTCGATGTCGGGACTGTAGGTGTCGAGGGCTTCCTCGCCGCTGGTCGCGACCTCGACCGTCCAGTGTTCGCGGAGCCAGAGCGCCACCGAGTCCGCGAAGTCGGCTTCGTCGTCCACGACGAGAACGGTGTGGTTGTCGCTCCCGTCTGCAGAATCGGCCATTGTACGAGCTAACAGCGACGATTTTCAAATGGGTTGCGATGGTTAGTCGGCGCGAAGGAACGTCACCTCGAACACCGTCCCTTCGGGGTCGTTATCCCGGATATCGACCGTCCCGCCGTACGCGTCCATCATCTCCTTCACGAGGTACAGCCCGAAGCCGTTCCCGGGTTCGCTCAGCTCGGAGACGCCTTTCTCCAGAACCACCTGCTTCTCCCCGTCCGGAATACCGGGACCGTTGTCCGCGATATGCACCGTCACCGCCGCGTGCTCCTCGTGTTCCACGTCGCGCCGCCTCGGGTCCGCGGACGCCGAAAGCGGGTCGCCCGTGTCCGCGTCCACCGGAATCGTCGCCGACGTCTCGGTCGTCCAGACCTCCACGTGCGGCGTCGCGGAGTCGTTGTGCACGACCGCGTTCGAGAGGACGTTCTCGAACACCTCGCCGAGCAGTTCGTCGCCGTACACGAGCACGTCCTCGTCCGGGAGGTCGTGCACGTCGAACGACGCCTCGTACGTCCCGCGCGCCAGCTCGACTTTCGCGTCGAGGCGCTCGCGGAGCGCCATCTTCCGGAGTTCGTGGTCCGTATCCGAGACGATGGCGTCCATGAACGTCCGCATCGTGTCGATGAGGTCCGACATATCCTTCACGCGCTCCCGAATGATGTCGAGGTGTTCGCGGTCGTCCTCGTCGAGGTCCGCCGCGGATTCGAGGTGCTGGGCGCGCGCGTTCACGAGGTTCAGGCCGTTCAGGAGATTGTGGCGGAGGATGCGGTTCGTGAACTCCAGGCGTTCGCGTTCGCGTTCGAGCGCACGCTCGTACGCGCGCTCGTCCGTCATGTCCCGCGTCACCTTCGTGTACCCCACGAGTTCGCCGTCGTCGTAGCGCGCGCTGATGGTGACGTCCGCCCAGAACTCCGTGCCGTCCTTGCGCACCCGCCAGCCCTCGTCGTGCACTTGTCCCTCCGCCGCGGCCTGCGCCAGCAACCGCTCGGGTTTACCGTCCGCGCGGTCCTCCTCGGGATAGAACGTTCGGATGTGCTCACCGAGGATGTCGTCCGGCTCGTAGCCCTTGATGTTCTGCGCGCCCTCGTTCCAGCTCTTCACGCGACCGTCCGCGTTGAGCATGAAGATGGCGTACTCGTCCACCGCGTCCACCACGGACTCGAAGCGCTGCTCGCGCTCCTGGAGGTGTTCGCGCTGCGCCTCGATGTACCGCTTCCGGTCGAGTTCGTACCCGATCCAGTTCCCCATCAGCTCCACCATCGTCAGCTCCCAGTCCGCGAACTCATCGGACTCCTCGCGGTCGAGGAAGCACAGCGACCCGTACACGGCGTCCCCGACGTACACGGGCGTGCCGATGTACATCTCGAATCCCTCGTCCGTCCCGTACGGTTTCTCGTCGGCGTCGTACGGCCGCACGGCGAACTGGATGGTCTCGTCCTCCCGAATCATCTCCTGGCAGTGCGTCTGGGAGTACGGCACTACGTCACCCGCTTCGAGGTCGATGTCGTCGGACTGGACGGCCTTCAGCGTGTACTCGTTCGTTTCGGGGTCGACGTGCGCGAACGCCGCGAACTCGGCGTCGAACAGCCGTCGGCCGATGCCGAGCAGACGGTCGAGTTTATCGTCGAAGGTTGCAGTGGTGTCCGAAACGATGTCGTGGAGTTCGCGGAGGGTGCGCTCGCGCTCCTGGAGGCGGTCGACCGTGCGGCGCTGGCGGGTGTGGTAGACGGCGGCCGCGAACGCCGCGACCGCGCCGAACAGCACGCCGTCCAGTGCGAGCACGACGGGTTTCAGTTCGCCCATCGCCCACAACTGGAGCGCCATCACCCACGCGTAGAGCACGAGCACGGAGGCGGCGCCGGCGACGTTCCACGACGCCACGCGAACCACGTCGTCGTCGCTCCAGTCCTGCCGCACGAGCCAGATACCGGCGGCGACGAGGCCGAGCGCGAGCGCGATGAGCGGGGAGTTCTCCACGAGCGTCGTCGTAACTCCCCACGAGAGGTCCGTAACGTCGTCCCACATATCGTAGAGCGGGACGAGGAGCGTGAACGCGCCGAGCGTGGAGACGGCGGCGCCCGCCGCGTACCGACGTACCGAACCAGTCATACGCCGAATAGAACAGTGGGGCGTGTAAAAGCGTGGGCCGTCAGTCGTCGGCGCGGCGGCGTTCGATGACGGGGGTTACGTCCTCGTACTCCTCGCGGTGGCGGTGACACCGGCTCACGCGGCCGTCACCGAGTTCGTTCGCCGGGTCCTGTTCCTCGCAGACGCCGCCGAACTCGTCCGCGAGCACGGCCTCCGCCTCGGCGTACCGAGCGTCATCCGCGAGGTCGATTGACTCCTCGATAACCGCCCACGCCTCGCCGTCGATAGTGACGTTCGAGAACAGTTCGTCCACGCTCTCAGTCACGTCCGCGTCGACGAATCCGAGGCGGCGCTTCACGTCCGCGAGCACGCCCCTCTGGCCGAGCGCGCGGCCGCGTAAGACCTCCCGGAACGCCTCGATAGCGTCCCACGCGTCGATGGAGAGGTCGTCGTGCTTCTCGGGCCGTATCTTCGCGGGACACCGCGTGTTGAACGTGCAGCCGCTCGGGGGGTCGCGCGGGCTCGGCGGCGTGCCCGGGAGCGCGATTCGGTCCACGTCCGTCCCGTGCCGGCCGGGCACCGCGGACAGCAGGCTGACCGTGTAGGGGTGCTCGGGGTCCGCGAACACCTCGCGGGCCGGTCCGAGTTCCGCGACGTTCCCGAGGTACATCACGGCGATGCGGTCCGCGATGTGCTGCATCACGGAGAGGTCGTGACTGATGAAGAGGTAGGTGAGTCCGAGGTCGTCCTGGAGCCGGTTCAGGAGGTTGATGATGCGCGCCTGCACGGACACGTCGAGCGCCGACGTGGGTTCGTCGAGCACGAGGAAATCCGGTTCGAGTGCGAGGGCGCGGGCGATGCCGATGCGTTGTTTCTGGCCGCCCGAGAACTGGTGGGGGTAGCGGTAGTAGTGCTCCGGCTGCAGTCCCACCGTATCCAACAGGTCGCGCACGCGCTCGCGGCGCTCGTCGGGCGTGCCGACGCTGTGCGCGTCCAGCGGCTCTCGGACGATTTCGCCGACCGTCATCCGGTCGTTCAGGCTCTCCTCGGGGTCCTGGAACACCATGCCGGCGTTCCGCGCCCACTCGCGGCGCTCGCGGCCCGAGAGGTCGGCGACGTCCGTGCCGTCGACGAGCACGTCGCCGTCGGTCGCGGTTTCGAGGCCGAGCATCGTCCGGCCGAGCGTGGACTTCCCGCAGCCGGATTCGCCGACGAGGCCGAGCGTCTCTCCCCGATAGATGTCGAAGGAGACGCCGTCCACGGCTTTCACGGGCGGTTTCGACGCGACGATGGAGTTGTCCGTGTAGTACGTTTTCAGGTCGCGGACCGACACGAGCGGTTCCTCGGTTCCGGCGTCGCGTGCGTCGAGCGTGTTCTGCGTCATCGGTCGTCCTCCTGGGTCTTCGACTGGTGTAGTTCGACGGCCTCCTGCCGCGGGCGGTCCTCGGGGTAGAGCAGGCAGGCGGCCTCGTGTTCGGCCGCCGTCTCCTCGATGTCTATCGGTTCGGGGTGGACGTGCGTGCAGGCGTCGAACGCCTTCGGGCAGCGCGGCGCGAACCGGCAGTCCGTCGCGGGTTCGGTCGGCGTCGGCACCTCGCCCGGAATCGTCGGGAGTTCCTGTCCGGGTTCGGTGCGGCCCGGGATGCTCTCGAGGAGCGCCTGCGTGTAGGGGTGTTTCGGGTTCTCGAACAGCGTCTCCGTCGACGCGTGCTCGACGACCTCGCCCGCGTAGATGACGTTCACGCGGTCGGTCGCCTCCTCGATGACGCCCATGTCGTGCGTGATGAACAACAGCGCGAGGCCTTCCTCGCGCCGCAGGTCGTCCAGCAGGTCGAGGATTTGCGCCTGAATCGTCACGTCGAGCGCCGTGGTCGGTTCGTCGCAGACGAGCACGTCCGGGTCGCAGGCGAGCGCAATGGCGATAACCGCGCGCTGTTGCATCCCCCCGGAGAGTTCGTGCGGGTACTCGTCCACGCGGCGGTCCGGGTCGGGAATACCGACGGTTTCGAGGAGGTCGACGGCCTCCTCGCGGGCCGCCGCCCCGGAGAGCCCCTGATGAATACTTAGCGCTTCCCGAATCTGGTTTCCGACCGTGTAGACGGGATTGAGGGCGTTACTGGGGTCCTGGAAGACGATGGCGATGTCGCCGCGGTGGGCGTCCCAGCCGTCCTCCACGAGGTTGTCCCCGCGGAACTGAATCTCGCCGCCCTCGATGTGACCGGGTTCGTCCACCAAGCCGAGAATGGAGCGGGCTGTGACGGACTTCCCGCTCCCAGACTCGCCCACGAGGCCGACGGACTCGCCCTTGTAGATGTCGAAGGAGACGCCGTCGACGGCGTGGATGTCCTCGCGTTCCGTGTGGAACACCGTCCGCAGGTCACGAACGGACAGGAGCGGCGCGTCGGTGACGCGCTGCGTCTCGCTCATGCGCCACCCCCGCGGCCGGCGGTCTCGCCGGTCGCGCTATCGGACTGCGGGTCGATTGCGTCACGGATGCCGTCGCCGAGCGCGTTGAAGCCCGTGACGACGATGGTGATGAGGATACCGGGGATGAGCGAGATGTGCCACGACCCCGTGGAGACGTAGTTCTGTCCGAGGTTAATCGCGCGCCCCCACTCGGGTGTCGGCGGCGCGACGCCGAGCCCGAGGTAGGAGAGGCCGGCGATGGAGATAATCGCGCCGCCGAGCGTCATCGAGCCGTAGATGAGCAGGTAGCCGGTGACGTACGGAAGCATGTGTTGTCGCATGATGGTGACTGGTGTCTGTCCGAAGCTTCTCGCGGCGTCTATCCAGGAGCGTTCGGACACCTGGAGCGCGGGGCCGCGTATGGACCGCCACATGTACGTCCAGCCCGTCCCCGCGAAGATGAGCGCGAGCACGAACCCGCCGCTGTAAATGCCGCCGATCCACGTCTCCGCGAGCACCTTACTCAGCATGATGAGGAGGAGCAACTGCGGCATCGCCATCACGGCGTCGGAGAGGAGGACGAGACTGAGGTCGACGCGTCCCTTGTAGTACGCGGAGATGAGCGCGAGCGATGTCGCGAGCAGCGCGCTCAACGCCACGGAGAGCACGCCGATGATGAGCGATATCCGCGACCCGACGGCGAGGAACGTGAACAGGTCCCTCCCGGTCGGCATCGTTCCGAACGGATGGTAGCGGCCGTAGTCGTCGTAGGAGAATGTGCCGACGTTCGCGGAGTCGCCCTTGGACAGCGAATTGCGGTTCGCCTGCCCGACGAGCGTGGTCTGCACTTCCTGGGCGTCTGCGTTCCAGTACTGGATCTCGTAGGAGTAGGAGTCCCGCATGTTCTGGTCGACCGTCGTCGGGCCGAGCGTCGGCGCGAACACGGCCATCGTCACGAACAGGAAGACGACGATGAGCCCGAACTTCCCCCACGAGTGCCCGCGGAAGCGGTCGACAACGTCGTCGCGCGGCGTCCAGTCGGCCGTCCGGAAGCGGCGGCGGTAGAGTTCGTAGCCGGTGGCGAGCCAGCCGAGACACGCGAACGCGTACGCGTACACGAGTGCGACCCGGATCGCCCAGGACGCTGCGGGAGATAGTCCGAGGAACGTCCCGACCCAGCGGTCGCCGTTCCAGTACCCGCCGTTCGGGATGAGCTCGCGGGAGAGCAGGGTCGGAAGGTCGACGGCGGCGCGTTCGATGCCGGTGAGGAAGTCGGCGGCGGTTGTCGCGTACGAGGACGGGAACGCTGCGACCGCGTCCGCGAGGAAGCCCGTGACGAACGTGACGAGCGCGGGCGCCTCCACGGCGAACAGCACGAGCCCGGCGATCGCCCACGCGAGGAAACGCGTATCCGTGAGCGCGCTGCGCTCGCTGCCGGTGACGCCGGACGCCTCCTGTGTGGTTGTCTCCGACATACTAGTTGCCCTCCAGTCCGACACGCGGGTCGATGAACGTGTACAGGACGTCCTGTAGTAGGTTTACTCCGACGATCATGAGGATGAAGATGTACATCAGCGAACCGACGAGCGGGAGGTCCCCCTGGATGGCGGCCCGGTAGAACAGCCAGCCGATGCCGTTGATACCGAAGACCGTCTCGACCAGGACGCTCCCGCCGATGAGGAGGAACGCCTCGCTCGTGATGACGGGCACCAGCGGGATGAGGGCGTTCCGGAAGATGTGCTTCCAGACAATGGCGCGGTCGGAGACGCCTTTCGCTCGCGCGAGGTCGACGTACTCCTGGTTCTTCACTTCGAGGACGGCGGTGCGGCCGATACGCATCTCGTTGCCCATCGACGCCGACCCGAGGACGAGCGCCGCGGGAAGTGTCTTCTTCGTCGCCTCGAGGAAGCCGTTGACGCTCCACAGATTCGACATGTCGGGTGCGCCGGTGAGCGCGTCGAGAGTCACACCGAACGTCTGCCAGTTGAAGCCGAAGAAGTAGGCCTCCGAGTTCTGGAGGAGGACGAGCAGCATAATGGCGAGCCAGAAGTTCGGCATCGCCCGCCAGACGATACCGCCCATGGACGCGACGTAGTCCATGACGGTGTTCGAGCGCATCCCCGCGTAGAACCCGAGCGGAATACCGATGAGGACAGCGACGATCACGCTCCAGAACCCGAGGAAGAGCGTTCGCGGGAGGAAGTCGAGGATGAGCGCGTTCACGCTCGACCCCTGGTAGAGCAACCACGTCTGCCCGAGGTCGAACGTGACGAGGTTCAACATCCAGTCCAGGTAGTGCTGGAGCGGCGGTTGGTTCAGTCCGAGTTGTTCCTGTGCGCGTTCGTACGCGGCGGGATTCCGCGTCTGTCCCTGGCTCAGGAGGCGCGAGGCCGGGTCTATCGGCCCCATGAAGATGATGAACCACGTCATCGACGCGCCCAGCCAGACGACGGGAATCATCATCAACACCCGCTTCCCGAGGTATTTCAGTCTACTCACGGTCTACCCTCCGTCGTGTCGTCGTATGCGGTGCTGGACCGAACCCGCGGACACCAGGCCGGCGTTCGGTCGCGCCGTATGAATGCATATAGGGTACGAATTACTGCGTCTTCGCGTCGTTTGAAAGGCGGGGATTCGCCTCGGTGGCGCTACTGGATGGTGACGTCGTCGAACGTCTGGTTCTCCATCACGCCGTACATATCTACGTCGACGTTCTGATGCCAGAAGCGCTGGCTGATGGGGTTGACCGTCGGGAGTTCCTGAACTGACGCCCAGTTGACTTCCTCGATGGTCTGGAACGCCTCGGCCTTCGACTCCGCGGTTGCGTCGTCCGCGGCGTAGTTCTCGTCCCACGCGTCGCGGGCGAGCTGGCGGACCTCCTCGTTGTAGTAGCTTCCCTCCGCGCCCCAGCGCGTGAACTGGCCGCTCGGGTTCTTACCGTGGAGGAACCGGAGGAAGTTCTGCGGGCCGGGGTACTCCATCCCGTCACCGAGCGCGAACACTTCCATGCTGCCGTTGATGGCCTGGCTGATGATGGTCCCGAAGTTCGCTTCGGTGATCTCCATGTCGATGTGGGCGGTGCGAAGCTTAGCCTGGAGCGTGGTGAGGATTTGCGTGTACGCGTCGTTCCCGGAGATGGTGGTCGCGGTGACGGAGAACCGGTTGTTCTCGCCGTAGTCGGCGTCCTCCATCACCCGCTGCGCCTCGCCGAGCATGGTTTCGCCGTAGCCGTACGGGTACCCGTTCTCGCCGTATTGCGTGTTGGACTGATAGCCGTCCTCGGCGTGACGAGTGTACGTCTCCCGGGAGGTGACGCCGTCCTCGAACGTCGGGTAGGGGTCCGGGGGAGTGATGTGGTAGGCGGGCGTCGCGGTGCCCTTGTAGACGTTCTCGGCAACGTCGTGCTGGTTCAGCGCGTACGCGAACGCCTTCCGGACCGGGAGCGGGACTTCGAGCGTGTTGAAGACGAGGTACTCGGTCGTGAGCGCGGGAATCTGCCCGTAGTTGACTTCGGTGCCGTCGCCGAACGTGTACGTCCCGATTTCGCGGCTGCCCTTCGTCTCATCGATAGAGACGTTGTTCGGGTTGAACGAGGATGTCGGCATTCCTTCGAGGATGTGCGCGTTCTCGCCGGTGAACCGATTGACGCGCGTGTTCCCGCTCGTGACGACGGTGAAGCGGATTTCGTCGAGTTCGGGTTCGCCGTTCCAGTAGTCCTCGAACGCGGAGAGCGTGATTTCGCTTCCCTTCGTCCAGGAGTCGACCTGGAACGCGCCGAGTCCGGCGTACTTCGGGCCGCCGTTCGAGGTGCTGAAGAACTCGTTGTACTCGTACTCGCCGTCGTAGCCCTCAATGTCGCCGACGGCGTTCTCGGGGAGGATAGCCCAGTTCCCGCCCGCGATCTGGAAGAGCGTGTACTCGAAGGTCGAGGCGAGGTCGAACTCGAACGTGTAGTCGTCGGGTGCGCGAACCGCGAGGCTCTGGGGGACGATGTCGTCGAGCGTCTCCTCGTCCTCGGGGGACGCGATGCTCGCGTCCTTCTCGTGCTCGATGGTCATCGTGTCGCCGATGATGTCGTCCTTGTTACGGGAGTTCGGTGACTCGGCGATGCGGCGGTACGTGTAGACGACGTCCTGCGCAGTGAGCTCCTGGCCGTCGTGGAACGTGAGGTCCTGCTTGAGGTCGAACGTGTAGGTAAGTCCGTCCTCGGAGATGCTGTAGTCCTCGACGAGCGCGGCCTCCGGCGGATAGAGGCCGTCAGGGAACTGCATGAGGGGCGCGCCGTACTGGTTGTAGCCGGCACCAGACCCTTTCGCGTTAATCGGGTCGAGCGTCTGGATGGAGCCGGTCGCCATCATTTCGAGCGTCCCGCCTCCGGACGTGGTTTGCGTGCCGTCTCCTCCGTCGTCACTGGTGGTCGATTCCGTGGTGTCTTCGCTGGAACTGGAACAGCCGGCGATAGCGGCGGCTGCGCCGGTTCCTGCAGCGGTCAAGAAGCCTCGACGGGTGGTGTCTCCCGACATCGTGTAGTAGACGGAAAACAAACCACTTGACTCTTTCCCACCCGTTATATATAAGGTACAGTTAGGAATGTACCGGTATATAGAAGTATATATTTCTACATTTGGGTGGTGGAGGGAATGGCGGAAGGTTCGAGTGGGCGAGACGCGACCCACTACTCGATGGCTGATAATTCACCGGGCGAGAACGACGTCCGGGAGACGAACGCGTGGGGACGCACGCTCAGCGAGGCCGAACAGCGCGCAGCCGCCCTCGTCGAGGACGACTGGGACGCGACGACCGTCCGCGCGGGCCACCTCGCCCCCGTCGGCCCCGACGTCGAGGGGACCGACACGGTGGGCCTGGCGTTCATCGTCCCGAGCGAGGAGGGCGAGGAGTTCGAGACGCTCGTCACCGAGGGCGTCACGGACTACGTCGTGTACGCGGAGTCCGCGGGCGGGACGCGCTACCTCGTGATAGAGGTGCGGAACGCCGATGCTGAGGACGCCGTCCTCCTCGTCGGCGCGTTCCCCGAGGACGCCGCGACCGGCCTCGCGGAACACGCTCGCGCGGAGGGCGTGCTCCGCGCGCACGTTCGCGCGCTCGACGAAACGCATTACGGAACGGTCGAATTCGACAACCCGGGGATATTCTTCGATGACTGAGACACACGCCGGGAGTCTGATGGCGCGGTTCGCACGACCGCGCAGCGACACGACGACGCGGTTCGCCGTCGTCGCCGACCCCCACGTCTCCACGGAGGCCGAGGGCACGTCGAAACTCTTCGAGCACACGGAGACGCACTTCCGCGCCGCCGTCGATGACATGGCGGGCCGCGACCTCGACGCCGTTCTCTCCCCGGGGGACCTGACGAAGGACGGCGAACCCTGGAACTACGAGACCGTGGACGGGATTCTGGAGGCGCTCGACGTGCCCTTCTACGCCGTCCCGGGAAACCACGACGTACGCAAGGAGCGCGACGAACACGACACGCCGTCGCTCGACCGGTTCGTCGAGCAGTACACGCCCGGCAGCCTCCCGTTCCGCGCGGACGTGGGCGACGTGACCGTCGTCGGTCTGAACAGTTCGGGCGGCGACGACCGACTGCTCGACTCCCACGAGGGCGACGTGCCCGAAGACCAGCTCGACTTCCTGCGCGAGGTGCTCGCCGAGGCGGAGAACGTCTTCGTCCTGATGCACCACAACCTCCCGCCGACGTACGACCAGTTGCGCTCGCACCGCGACGAGGTCGAAGAGGAGATGGCGATCCCCCCGATTACGCGGAACACCGACGCGCTCGTGGACGCGCTCTCCACCGGAACGGACCCGGTCGTTCTCACCGGCCACCTCCACCTGCCCGCGGTCGCGACCATCGACGGCGTTCGGGAGGTGATGTCGCCGACCACGTGCTCGTTCCCCCAGTCCTACCTCGTCTTCGAAGTCGGGCCAGACGGCACGGAAGTCCGCCTGGTGCCCGTGGCGGACATCACCGGCATGGAACTCGCGCACAACGTCCGCGGCGGCGACTCCACTACCTCGCGCGGACTCACGTCCATCGCGGCGGCGCGACTGGCGCGCTTCCCGCTGGTGGACGAGTAGGGAAAACGGCCCGCGGGGGGCCGGACTATGTCGTGGATGACAGACAGGAGTCGGTGCACGAGTGCACCCACGAGGACGCAGGGCGCGGACGAGTATAACTCTATCCGGCGTTCGTGAAAATAACTCTCGGGAGGCCTCAGTAGGTCGCGTCGACGATGTCGTCGTCCAGATCGGGGAAGGACTCGAGGTAGTCGCGGCGCTCCTCGGTGAGCGACTGGTGGGCGTCCGCGAAGTCGGCGGTGCGCTCGGCGACGGAGAACTTCGAGATGTCCATGCCGGGGACCTGGCTCGGAACGGTGAGTCCGAGGTCGTCGTTTCGGGTCCACGAAACGGTGCCGCGCGCGACGGCTTCGAGGAGCGCGACGGTCTCCTCGACGCCCACGTCGGCGGGCGTGTCCGTGCCGACGACGCCCGTGTTCAGGACGAAGCAGTCGACGCCGAGGTCGCTGATGAGGTCGCGGAAGCGGTTGCCCTCCTCGCCCGCAGAGCCCATGATGAACGGGTTTGTGCCGACGACGCGGATGGACTCGCCCGCTCGTGAGGGGTCGCCCGCGCTCGTCTCGACGGACTCGCCAAGCATGAACGCGGCCGCCGCCTGCGCCTCGTCGAGTTTCGCAACCGGCGGCATCAGGGGGTTCCGGGTGATGAAGAACACCTGGTCAACGGACGGGAGGTCGATGTCGTCCGCGGCGCTCTCCAGTTCGTCGCGCAGGACGATGGCGCGGCTGTTCGACCCGTACCGGGGTTCGTCGAAGTGGACGGTGCCGTCGTCGTCCACCGCGACGTTCTCCAGCACGGCGGTCTCGGAGGTGGCGGCGTCGTACAGTTCGGGCTGTTCGTCGGCTTCGAGGCCGATGGTCTTGATGTAGAGGCCTTTGCCCTCGCTGCCGGTGACGGTGCCGTTCGGGAGGAGCGCGCACACGTCGTCCTGCAGCATCTCCGCGCCCTCGGGGTCGTCGAGCCAGAGCCCGTGGCTCGTCAGCGTGGACTTCCCCGTCCCGGACAGGCCGAGGAAGAGCTGGCCGACGTCGCGCTCGCCCGCGTCGTCGTCGAGGTGGACGCGCTTCGACCCCGCGTGCAGGCCGAGGCCGCCCTGCTGTTTCGCGCGATACATGTAGAGCCGGAGGAAGGACTTCTTCGCTTCGCCCGTGTAGTCGCTGCCGAGCACGGCGGTGACGCCTTCCTCAGGGAGGACGCGGATGGTCGTCTCGTCGCGGTCGGGCACCTGTACCGTCACGAAGTCGGGGTCCGCGTTCTCGGGCGCGGGTTCGAGGAGTTTCGCCCACGAGAGCGCGATGCGGCCGTACTCCTTCGGGACGAACAGCCGGCAGACGAACGACGTGTCGGGGTGGCGGCCGACGACGCGGTCCACGGCGACCACGTCGTTCGACGCGTCCTCCACGAAGTCGAGCGCGCTCTCGAACGCGACGTAATCGTCGTCGAACTCGTGGTCGACGGCGTTCCGGGTCTGCTCGGAGCTCCGGGAGCGGTAGTCGCTGACGTAGGAAGGCGACCCGTATTCCGTGGTCGTTTCGAGGTGCTCGGAGAAAGCGCGGAGGTCGGGAAGGCTCGGATTGTGAGTGATGTGGTCCGTCGATGCCGGGTCCGGGAAGTCGTCCGCGGTATAGCGGGTCCGGGCTCGATTTGCCATTAGGTGTGGGGAGTAGGTGGACGAGTATAAACGCACAGGTATCCACGGAGAGTTGTCACCGTCCGCAAGTGCGGTTCGCGAGCGTCCAGTTCTCCGTCGGTTCCGGGCCGTCGAGTCGCGTGGGTTGCGCGACGAACACGACGGAGACGCGCGTCAGTTCCGAGTCGTGGGTGGCGTTCCAGTCGCGACAGAGGTAGCCGGCGAACTCGTCGGCGAGCGACCGGCCGTCGAAGAGCGCGACGGTCGCGAGGTACTTCCGCCAGCGCGCGCTCGGGTACGTTTCCGACACGTCCGCGGGTTTCGCGTAGGAGACGGTGCCGCCGTTCCACGCGTCCACCTCCTCTCCGGCGGTCGTGACCGCGGGCGCGACGTACCAGCCGTCGGTCCCCAGGGGTTCGGGCGCGAACATGTCCCAGCTGCGCTCGCTCGGCTGGACGGGCGCGCTCTCGGGCGTCTGGACGACGCCGACCGCGGCGGCGTTCCAGACGAGCACGAAGACGAGGAGGAGCGCCGCGAGCGCGCGGGTGCCGCGGCGGACGAGCGCCCACGGCGTGCGCGGCTGGGGGAGTTCGGGGAGCCGGCGGGCGAGTCGGTCGAACCGCGGTTGGGGGTCGGGAACCCGGTTCCACACCGACGGGGGCTGGAAGACGAGGAGCGCGACGACGGTGACGAGGGGGAAGACGCCGAGCGTCATCGTCGCGAGCATCCCGAGGTGGCCGAATGCGAAGAGGGCCGCGAGCGCGCCGCGGACGCGGCCCGTTGTGAGCAGGAGGAGCGGGGACGCGAGCAGGAGCGCGACCCACGCGTAGTCCGCGGCGGTGAGGAGCGCGGGATACCCCGCGAGAAGTTCGCCGAGCGGGCGGAGGAACTGGTCGAGGCTGAACACGTACCGCACGGCGGTGCCGGAGAGCCAGGCGTCGCCCTGGAGCTTGAGCGCGGCGTTCACGGCGTAGACGGCGACGACCTGCACGAGCAGTCCCGCGGTGGCGATGCTCGCGACGGGGCCGAGCGCGCGGTCGCGTGCTCGGTCGCGGGCGGCGTCCACGCTCCACGCGCGGCCGAGCGGGAGGAGCACGCTCCAGAGGAGCAGGCGGCGGAGGAGGCTGTCGCCGGCGTTCAGGACGACGGGGTTGCGCGCCTGCAGGGAGACGAGGAGGACGAGGGAGAGGAGGGCGGCGAGCCGGCTGCGGTAGCCGACGAGCAGGCAGACGGCGAGTACGGCGGCGAGCGCGAACAGCGCGAGTTGGAGCGCGAGGCCACCGGAGAGCGCGTGAATGGAGACGCTCGCGAAGCCGGGGAACTCCGCGTAGAGCGTCTCGCGGGGGAGGACGCCGAAGTCGGTGTAGAACGCGCGGACGTGCCGCAGGCGGAGGACGAGGTCGAGGAGGAGCAGGCTCCCGAGGCCGATGCGGAACGCGGCGAGCGCTCGCGCGTCGACAGCGGCGCGGGACGCGAGGAACCGGTGGAGGCGGCCTGCGGCGGACACACTCGGAGTCGACGCGAGGGACGCATAGGCGTTGTGCACGAGGGTCGAGTCGACCGGCAGGTCTTTGCCGGCGGCCGCCGCGTTCTCCGGTATGGCTCGGGTCGCGCGACTCACGCGGTACCCCGTGAAGGCACTCTCCGGGGAGGACGTGGAGGCGGTCGCGGTGACGGCGGGCGGGACGCTCGCGGGCGACCGCGAGTACCGGCTCACGGACGCCGACGGCGACCTCGTGAACGGCAAACGCACGCCGCTGGTTCACGCGCTCTCGACGAGGTACGACCGGGATTCGGGGACGCTGTCGGTCGAGACGAACGCCGGCGAGACCGCGGTCCTCCCGCTCCGGGAGCGCCCCGAGGAGGCGGCGGCGTGGCTCGGGGACTTCTTCGGCGTCGACCTGTCCGTCGACCGCGACACCGAACTCGGGTTCGTGGACCGGCGCTCGGCTGGCCCGTCCGTCATCAGCACCGCGACCGTCGAAACCGTCGCGGGCTGGTACGACGACCTCACCCCGGAGAGCGTGCGGCGGCGGATGCGCGCGAACGTCGAGGTCGCGGGCGTCCCGGCGTTCTGGGAGGACCGGTTCGTCGGGTCGGACGCGCCCGCGTTCCGCGCCGGCGACGTGCGCTTCGAGGGCGTCGAACCCTGCGGGCGCTGCGTCGTCCCCGAGCGCGACCCCGATACGGGCGAACGCAATCCCGCGTTCCGCGAGCGGTTCGTGGAGCGACGCGAGGCCACGCTCCCCGAGTGGGTGGACGAGGACGCGTTCGACCACTACTACGCGCTCATGCTCATCGCGGACGTGCCCGACGGCGCCCGCGGGCGGACGCTCGCCGTCGGCGACGAAGTCATCACCGAACGTTAATCACCCTGGAAACGATACGACAGACAATGATACAAACGACGCCCTGGGGCGGCTTCGACAGCCCGGCCGCGGGGTCGAGCGGCCCGACGCTTCGAGCCGACCCGGGCGTCGGCGGGCAGTCGTCGGCGGACGACCGCCCGTCGGCGGACGCCTCCGACGACCGAACACGCACCGGTATCGCGGACGGCGGCGACCGCAGCGGCGGGACCGTGCTCGTGGTGGACGACGAGCGCGCGTTCGCCGACGCCGTCGCGCTCTGGCTGGACGACTACGAGGTGGAAGTCGCGTACGACGGGGACGAAGCGCTCGACGCGTACACGCCCGACGTGGCTGTCGTCCTGCTCGACCGCCGGATGCCGACCGTCTCCGGCGACGACGTGCTCCGCGACCTCCGCGACCACGACGCGGACGTGCGTGTGGCGATGCTGACCGCGTCCGAGGTCGGCGTCGAGTCCGCGGACCTCCCGTTCGACGAGTACCTCCAGAAACCTATCGACCAGGACGAGGTGCGTGAGGCCGTCGCGACGCTGCAACGCCAGCACTCGTATCCCGAACCCGTCCGTGAGTACGTGAGCGTGCTCGTGCGGCTCTCCGAGCTCGAATCCACGCACTCAAAGCAGCGTCTCGCCGACACGGACGCGTACCAGGACCTCGAAGCACGCCTGGAAGACGTCCGGCCGGCCGCAGAGCGCGTCGTCGACCACCTCCCGGACGACGACGTTGAGTTCCTGCGCGCGTACGTCACGGACCTCGAACGCGACAGCCGCCTCCTCTAGCGGTTGGGGTGCTCGGTGAGGAACGTCAGTTCGAACACCGTCCCGCGCGGTTCGTTCTCCCTGATTTCGATACTCCCGCCGTAGGACTGCAGCATCTGTTTCACGAGGTAGAGTCCGAACCCGCTCCCGGGTTCGCTGAGCTGTGAGACGCCGGTTTCGAGCACTCCCTCGCGTTCGTCTTCGGGGATGCCGGGGCCGTTGTCCGCGATTTCGACCGTGACAGCGGGGCACTCGACGGCCTCGACGGCGTCGAGGCGGTCGGGGTCGGGGACGTGTGTTCCGTCGCCGTCCACGTACGCGGTCGTCGTCGTCTCCGTGACGGTCACGTCGACGATGGGCGTGTCGGCGTCGTTGTGGGTGACGGCGTTGTCGAGGACGTTCTCGAACACCTCGCCGAGCAGTTCGTCGCCGAGCACCGAGACGTCCTCGGGGAGGTCCGCAGTGAACCGGGCGTCGGGGTGCATCTCGGCGGCGAGCGAGAGTTTCGCCTCCAGGGTGTCCGCGAGCGCCATGCGGCGCAGCGAGTGGTCCGCGTCCCCGACGATGGCGTCCATGAGCGTCCGCATCTTCTCGACGAGGTCGGCGAGGTCCGCGCCCCGGTTCCGGATGTGCTCGACGTGTTCGCTCGCGTCTGGGTCGTCGACGGCTGACGCGACGAGCTGGCAGCGCGCGTTGATGACGTTCAGGCCGTTGAGGAGGTTGTGTCGGATGAGGCGGTTGAGGAATTCGAGGCGTTCGCGTTCGGCCTCGACCTGGCGCTGGCGGGTTTTGCGTTCCGTGATGTCCTGCGTAAGTGCGAGCACGCTCTCCACGCTCTCGCCCGCGTGCACGGGGAGGACTTGGATGCGGGAGACGCCGTTGTCGGTTTCGAGCTCGGCGCTCACCCGGTCGCCGCCGAGTGCGTCGTCGATGGCGTCGCTCCACCACTCGCGGAAGCGCTCCGGGAGGATATCGAGGTCCTCGACGCGTGCGCCTTCGAGCGCTGACGTGTCGACCTCGTCCTCGTCGGCGAACGCCTCCCCGCCGACGGTCAGGCAGCGCTTGTCGGCGTCGAACAGCGCGATAGCGCCGTTCGGGAGGTTTCGGACGAGCGTTTCGTATCGGTGGCGGCGCTCGACCGTGGCGATGGCGTTCGCGACGAGCTGGCCGAGCCGGGAGAGCGCTTCGCGCTCGCGGTCCGCGAACGCGTGTGGTCGCTGCGAGTAGATGTTGAGCACGCCGTAGGTGTCGTCGTCGGTGTGGAGGGGGACGGCGGCCGACGACCGGACGCCGTGCTCGTGGGCGCGCTCGCGCCACCCGGCGAACGCGTCGTCGGTGAGCGTGTCGTCGACGGTGTGCACGTCGCCGGTGTGGGCGGCGCTGGCGGACGGACCGCGTTCCGCGGGCGGTGCGTCGAGCCGGAGGTCGATGTCGTCCATGTACCCGTCCGTCTTCGCCTCCGCGGCGACACGGGTCGCGCCGTCCTCGTCGCGTTCGGCGACCCAGGCGAACCGATAGGAGTCGGTGTCGGCGAGTTCGCGGCAGACGAGTTCGGTGATGTCTCGTCGGGTGTTCTGGCGGAACGCGGCGTCCACGACCCGGTAGACCACGTCGTTGAGGTCGGCGAGGACGGAGCCGGCGTTCTCGCGGGGTTCGGCGGTGCCCCCCTCGTAGGTGTTGAGGAGGGGTTCGAGCCGGCGGGCGAGCACGGTCGCGTCGGCGTCGACGGGGTGGCAGGCGGTGACGCGGGCGTCAGCGGCCGCCCGCGCGGAAGTGGAGTCCGGGTCTTCGGTCGTGAGCAGGACGAGCGGGAGGGCGTCGTAGCGGTCGCGGACGCGGCGGAGGAAGGCGAGGCCGTCACCGTCGAGGTCGGTGTCGGTGACGACGGCGCTGTACGTGCCCGCGGCGAGGCGGTCCATGGCTTCGGTGGGTGTTCCCTGATTGACCGCGAATCGGTCGGTTCGGTCGGCGACGCGGCCACCGTCCGGTCCCGCGTCGGACGTCACCCAGAGGACGCGGGAACGGACGGACGGCTCCGGTGACATACCGCTATCGAGTGTGGCCGCGGGGATATATCCGGCGGCACGCTCAGCCGGTACGCGGCGAGCGGCGGCCCCACCCGTGTTTGTGTATAGAGAAAAATTATGCCCTCTTCGCTAACTCATAGGGTGTAAAAGAGAATCCCATCGGTGGATTTATCAAGATATCTGCTCACTAACGATGTGACGGAGACAACAATGGAAGACGCATCCAACTGCGGAACGGCTGTGCGCGGCGAACCGACGTTCGACGATGAGGTGTCGGGGGAATGACCTGGTCCAACCAGGAGTGGTGGCCGAACCTGCTCCGACTCGACATCCTCGACGACAACGCCGCTGAACTCGACCCCTACGGCGAGGACTTCGACTACGCCGAGGAGTTCCAGAAACTCGACCTCGACGAAGTGAAGGCCGACATCGCCGACGTGATGACGGACTCGCAGGACTGGTGGCCCGCCGACTACGGCCACTACGGCCCCCTGTTCATTCGGATGGCGTGGCACAGCGCCGGTACCTACCGCACCCTCGACGGCCGCGCCGGTGCGGCCGGCGCCCTCCAGCGCCTCCCGCCGGAGAGTAGCTGGCCGGACAACGTGAACCTGGATAAGGCCCGCCGACTGCTCCAGCCGGTCAAGCAGAAGTACGGCCGGAAGCTCTCGTGGGGCGTCCTCATCGTGCTCGCGGGGAACGTCGCCCTCGAATCGATGGGGGTCGAGACGTTCGGGTTCGCGGGCGGCCGCGAGGACGAGTCCACGTCCAACGAGGCCGTCGAGTGGGGTCCCGAGGAGGACTGGGAGACGACCTCGCCCGAGCGCTTCGAGGACGAGGACGT
>NZ_JAZHPG010000010.1:0-47434 GCF_036418315.1 Salarchaeum sp. III
GGCGTTCGTTGCGGGGTACGAAACCGCGGCGCGTGCCGGCCGCGCCTGCTACCCGCTCGCGGACGGCTATCATCCACACGGCGTCTGGGGTGCGGTCGGCGGCGCGGTCGCGGTCGCTACCTACCGCGGGTACGACGCGGAGAAGCGCGACCACGACGCCATCGAGGCCGTGCTGAACTTCGACGGCGTCGTTCGCGGCCGCACGCTCTCCTTCACGACGCACGGGTTCGACGCGCTCGCGGACGCCGCCGAGCAGGTAGGCGAGCGCTTCGGGCATCCGGTGACGACGACGCCCGAACTCGGCCCGCACTCCGACCACTGGCCGTACACGCAGTGGGGCGTCCCCGGCTACCACGTGATGAGTGAGACGGGCGACGAGGGCCGCGGCTGGGGCCACACGTTCGCGGACACGCTCGACAAACTCGAACTCCGGGACTTCCGCGAGCAAGCCATCCTCCTCACGGACCTCGCGGTCGACCTGGCGAGCGACGAGTTCGCGGTCGCGCACGCCAGTCCCGCCGACCTCGCGAGCCAGCTGGAGGCAGAGGACAAGGCGACGGGAATGAAGATAACGGGCGACTGGCCGTACGACGAGTGAGTCGATGACGGGACTCTCGGACGTGGAGACGGTGGGCGTGCTCGGCGAGCGCGCCGACGCTCTCGCGGCGTTCGTCGCCGAGCACGACCGCGACGCCGTGACGGGCGGCGCGAGTGCGGTGACGGACGCGGACCTCGTGGTCGCGGACGGCGAGTCCGCGGTGTACGACCTCGTGCGCGCTGGCGCGGACGTTCCTGTGCTCGTGTTGGGAGACGCGCCGGGCGTGCCGTCGGCGTCCTGGGACCGGCACGCGAACGCGATGACGCACGCGTTCGTCGGGAACGCGGGCGTCCATCCGACGCCGCTCCTGTCCGTTCGCACGGGCGGAGAGTCGTACCGCGCGCTCGCGGACGCGATGCTCGTCACCGACGAACCTGCGCGCATCTCCGAGTACGGCGTGCACGCCGCCGGCGAGACGGTCGACACCGTTCGCGCGGACGGTATCGCGGTCGCCACGTCCGCCGGCAGCACGGGCTACGGGAGCGCCGCGAACGGTCCCGTCGTCGCGCCCGGCGTCGACGCGGTTTCCGTCGTCCCGGTCGCGCCGTTCCGCGTCGACCAGTCGAACTGGGTGCTCCCGCTCCCCACGGACCTCACTGTCGAACGCGAAACCGCGGACGTGGTGTTGCTCGTCGACGACCGCGAGGTCACGACGCTCGACCACGACGCCCACGTCCGCGTCGACCACGGCGGCACGCTTCCCGTCGTCACCACGCCCGAGACGTCCGGCTTCTTCGACTGACGACGCCGTGTCCTCACTCCGTGGCCACGTTGAGGTCCACGTCGCGGCGCTCGCCTTCGAGGTCGGCGACGATTCGTTCGACGACGCGCTCGCCCTCCTCGACGACGCGCGCCGCCGCTTTCTCCACGACCCAGTCGAGGCTAACGAACGCCGGGAGCGACACCGCGTTGTCCGCCGACGTGGGGTCGTACTCGACTTCGAGCGTCACGCGCGACCCGGCGCCGTCCTCGGTTTCCACCGGTTCGACGCGCCAGCGGCCGCTCGCGTCGAGGTCCTTCGTCACCTCCCACTCGATGCGGTGTGGCGGCTCCACCTCGGTCACCTCCGACTGCACGGTGTAGGTGAGTTTCCACCACGAGAAGTGGAGGCGATAGCGGGTGCCGGGGCCGCCGTCGCCGGACTGGTCGACGCCCGTGAGGTGGTTCGAGTACGCCGCGTACCCGGGGAAGTCGAGCAGGAACTCGTACGCTTCGCTCGGCGGAATGCGGACGACGGTGCTGACCGAGAGCCGGTTCACGTCCTGCCCTGGGTGCGCCCGGGGCTTAGTTCGCTCGCCGGAACCGGGACGCTTCTCACTCCCGGTCGCGTTCCCCCGGGTATGTCCGAGACACCTTCCGTTGGCATCGTCGGTGGCGGCGTCGCCGGCCTCACCGCGGCGACGTTCACCGCGCGCGCCGACCTCGAAGGCGACCGAATCGGGTGCGAGCGTCGTGGACGCAGAAGTCGTTGACGTGGACGCGGCCGCCGATGGCTTCGCGGTTACCGCGGACGAGACCTACGAGTTCGACTTCGTCGTCGTTTCCTCGTGGTCGGACGCGTCCTTCCTCGACGACCTCGGTCTCGACTTCATCGAACAGGGGACGAAGACGTACCTCGACACGAACGGCCAGGGCCGCACCGGCGTTCCCGGACTGTACGCCGCGGGCCGGGTCGCGGGCCGTTACCATCAGGCGGTCGTCTCCGCGGGCAGCGGGGCGGAGGCCGCGCTCAGCCTCCTCGAGGACTCGGACGTGCCGTTCTACCACGACTGGGTCGTGCCCGAGGGCTACTTCACGGGTCGCGGTCGCGAGGTCCCGCCGGGCTGTGAGGAGATCGACGAGGCGGAGCGCGAGCGCCGCGAGCGCGCGTCGATGGAGCGCATGACGGACGCGTTCAGCGAGCGCCATCCCGACTTGCCGACGATGCACCCGTCCGTCCAGGACTAACATCGTCGAACGCTACCACGCCCCACTATTTTGTACACGTCGTTCTGAATAACAAAACTCAAGAGGCCGGAACCGATATTCCCGCGTGCTCCTCAGTGGAGCGGTGGTCGGCGCGACGGCGTTGGAAGTGGTTGGATGACAGACGCGGTCAGCGGCCGACCACCATCCGACTCATTGAAATAGCGCTACATAAAAGTGTGGCCCGGCTGGTATATTTGCGAGCTACGCGTGTTCCACCACACGCACCGCGTACGTCGCGTCCAGCGCCGCCGTCCCGCGCCGGACGAACCACACTTTCATCGTCTCCGCGCCGCTGATACTCGGGTCCACCGCGACGCGCGCCCAGAGCGTGCCGTCGTAGCGGTCGAGACCGGCGAGGCAGGCGGCGCGCGGACGCGCACTGTTCCGCACGAACACCACCACGAGCGCGCGCTCCGCGTAGTCGGTTCGCTCGACGAACGACGCGGCGTAGTCCGGAAGGTCCTCGTGCCAGTCGGGGAGCGACCGGTACACGTCCATGCCACGTGACGCCCCGTCGGCGACGACCGCGCTCGCGTTCTCGAACGTCACCTCCCGCACGTCGCCGCCAACTGATGCGTTCGCGCAGGCTTCCGGGAACGACTGACTCGTTCGGGAGCGGAGCGTCGGCGTCGCGGAGCGCGCGCTACACCCAGCGAGCGCGGAGAGCGCGACCGCGGACACGAACGCCCGTCGCCTCATACCTCAGACCTGTCACGACACCAATTATATGTTGGGGTGGTGGCAGCTTCTCCAAACTACTTTGACGGTGCTCGCCCTCCCTCCGGACGAATGTTGGAGGGAGTGAACGTCGCGCTCGGCATCTCCGGGAGTATCGCGGCGGTGAAAGTGGTCGAGCTGGCGCACGAGCTCCGCCGCCGCGGCGCGTCCGTCCGCGCGGTGATGACGGAGAGCGCCCAGTCCATCGTCCACCCGTGGGCCGTCGAGTTCGCGACCGACAGCGACGTCGTCACCGAACTCACGGGCGGCGTCGAACACGTCGACCTCTGCGGCCGCGACGGCTGGGCGGACGTGCTCCTGCTCGCGCCCGCCACCGCGAACACCGTCGGCAAAATCGCGAGCGCCGTGGACGACACGCCCGTCACGACCTGCGCGACCACCGCGCTCGGCGCGGACGTGCCCGTCGTCGTCGCGCCCGCGATGCACGAACCGATGTACGACCACCCCGGCGTCCTCGACGCCATCGACCGCGTACAGTCCTGGGGCGTCTCCTTCGTCGACCCCCGCGTCGAGGAGGGGAAGGCCAAAATCGCGACCGAGGACGCCATCTGCCTCGATGTCGCGCGCGCCGCGGGCGACCGACCGCTCGACGGCAAACGCGTCGTCGTCACGTCGGGCGCGACGAGCGAACGCATCGACCCCGTGCGCGTGCTCACGAACCGCGCGTCCGGGAAGACGGGGCGCGCCGTCGCCCGCGCCTGCTACGTCCGCGGGGCCGACGTGACCCTCGTGCACGACGGCGACGACGCGCCGTACGCGACCGTCGAGCGCGTGGAGAGCGCGGCCGAGATGCTGGACGCCGCGCTCGACGCCTGCCGGGACGCCGACGCGCTCGTCTCCGCGGCCGCCATCAGCGACTACACCGTCGAACCCAGTCCCGAGAAGATACGGAGCGGCCAGGAACTCACGCTCTCGCTCGACCCCACGCCGAAACTCATCGACGAACTCCGGGAGACCTACCCCGACCTCGCCATCGTCGGGTTCAAGGCCGAGACTTCCGGCGACGACGACGAAATGCTCGAACAGGCCCGCAAGACGCTGGAGCGCGCCCGCCTCTCCTTCGTCGTGGCGAACGACGCGAGCGTCATGGGCGGCGAGGAGACGCGCGCGCTCCTCGTGGACGCGGACGAACACACCGAGTTCACGGGCACGAAGACGGGACTCGGTCTGCGAATCGCGGACGAACTCGCGCGCGTCCTCGGTCGGCCGAACCACTAACAACCCGGATTCGCTAGTTCTGGATATGCCCTCCCTCGACAGTGTGCGGTCGCGCTGGAGCGAACTGACTTCGTTCGACTCGATGGGCGTCGCGATTGTCGTGGCCGCTCTGACCGGCGCGCTCACGTTCCTTGTCTCGCTCGGCGCGCTCTCCGTCCTCGAACGAGTCGTCCCCTACTCGTCGCTCCTCGGCGTCGCGACGACCGTTTTGTCGTTCGTGTGCTGTTACACGGTTGTCTGCTACGGTGCAACCCGAGTCCTCGAACGATAGGGTGCGGGGCGCTACTCTTCGTCTTCGGGCCACTCCGTGTTCCCGAAGAACTCGACGCCCATCTTCTGCGCGGAGCGCGAAATCATGTGCGCGCCGGTCGGTGTGGTGAGGAAGAGGAAGGCGATGCCGACGAGTGACGTGAGTCCCTCGCCCGAGGGGCCGAAGTAGACGAAGCCGGCGAGGAAGATGGACGCCGCGCCGAGCGTGGTCGCCTTCGAGGTCGCGTGCATCCGGTTGTACACGTCGGGCAGGCGGAGCAGGCCGAGCGTGCCGATGGTGAGGAAGGCGCTTCCGACGACGAGCAGCGCGGTGACGACGGCGGCGGTGAGCGTGTTCATTGGATGATGTCCCCCTCGATGACGTACTTCGCGACGGTGACGGTGCTGACGAACCCGACGATGGCGAGGACCAATCCGATGAGGACGAACAGGCCGCGCCCGGTCGCGAGCGCGAACAGGACGCCGATGGCGACGACGTTCGTGCCGATGGTGTCCAGCGCGACCACGCGGTCCGGAACCGTCGGCCCCTGAATCACGCGATAGCTGCAGGCGAGCGTGAGGAGCGCGGCGACGACGAGCGCGGCGTGGACCGCGTAGTCGAGGAACGCGGGGACGGCGGCTTCACTCGCCATCCGACTCACCCCCGTTCTCCGCGTCCCGTTTCGGGACGGGGTCGCCGGGCTTGAGTTCCTCGTCGAAGATGACGAGCGCGTAGTCCTCCCACGTCCGGATGGGGTCGATGACGTCTTCGTCCGTCGTGGCGGCCATTGCGTGCACGTAGAGCGCGTTCTGGTCGTCGTCGTAGTCCATGGTGAGCGTGCCGGGTGTGAGCGTGATGCTGTTCGCGATGGTCGTGATGGCGATGTCGCGTTCGACCCGCAGCGGCACCGTCACGACGCGCGGTTCGATGGGGAGCCGGGGGTCGACGACGCGGCGCGCGACGTCGAGGTTCGCGGTGAGGAGCTCCCAGAGGAACACCGCGATGTAGAGGGCGCTGTACGGGACGGTGCGCGCGACCCGTGCCACGTCGACGTGGCCGGCGAAGAACTCGCGGAACACGTACGCCGTAGGGAGGCCGAGCGCGAGCCCGATGAGGAACTCTTGGGCGAGGTTTCGGGCCGTGAACTGGACGCCTCTGACGAACAGCCAGAGGACGGCGAGCGCGACGCCGGTCGCCTGCCAGCGCTTCACGGGCAGTTTCACGCCGCACCACCCCCGTGTTCGAGGACGGCGCTAACGTACGCGGCGCGGTCGAGCGCGGCGTCGGCGCCGGCGCGCGCGAACTCCAGAATCGGATTGAAGCCGACGCCGGCGGCGACGACGGAGAGCGCGAGGACGACGACGCACGCGACCTGCACGGGGTCGGCGTTCCAGCCTTCGACGGCGGCTGACGATTCGCCCCAGAACCCGCGGTTCCACGCGCTGGAGACGTAGGCGACGGTGAGTATCGCGCCGACGAGCGCCGCGGCGAGCCCGACGACCACGTCGGTTTGGACGAGCGCGTCGAACACGAGGAATTTCCCGAAGAACCCGACCAGCGGCGGGATGCCGACGAGGCCGAGACCGCCGACGAGGAACGCGCCCGCGACGACGGGCGACTGTCGGGCGAGGCCGCCGAGCTCGTCGAGCCGCGCCGTTCCGGTGGCGTCCTCGATGAGGCCCGAGAGGAGGAAGAGGAGGCTCTTCGCGAGCGCGTGGGTGAGCGAGTAGACGAGCGCGGCGGCGATGCCGACGGCGGCGAATTCGGGTCGGAGCGCGGCCGCGGCGAGCGCGACGAGGATGAAGCCGACCTGGCTGATGCTCGAGTAGGCGAGCAGGCGGTCGAGTTCGCGCTGGCCGACGGCGGAGAGGCCGCCGAACAGTATACTCAGGACGGCGATGGCGAGCAGGACGACGCCGAAGAACCCGAGTACGGTGTCACCCGGTAGCGCGAGCTCGGTGAGTGGCGCGGCGGCGAACACGGTGAAGTAGAGACGGATGACGGCGTAGACGCCGACCTTCTTCACGACGCCCGCGAGGACGGCGGAGACGGGTGCGGGCGCGGCGGCGTACGCGTCCGGCACCCACCAGTGGAAGGGGACGGCGCCGGCTTTCACCATGAACACCGCGAACAGGAGCGCGGTGAGGCCGAGCACGGGTGCGACGTGCACGCCGTACTGCTGGGCGTTCGCGAGGCGGTGCGCCATGTCCGCCATGTTGAGCGTGCCCGTCGTGGCGTACAGGCCGCCGATGGCGAGCAGCATGACGGCGCTCCCGGCGAGGTTGAGGACGACGTACCGCAGCGTCGCGGTCGTCTGCTCCGGCCCCGAGTAGAAGACGACGAGGACGTAACTGGAGAGCAACATCACTTCGAACCAGACGAAGAGGTTGAAGATGTCGCCCGTGAGGAAGGAGCCGGTGACGCCGACCACCATCAGGTGGAAGAGCGGGTGGAATGACACTTTCTGGCCGAACGCCGAGATGTGGCGGGTCGCGTACACGAGCGCTGGGAGGGTGACGACGGCCGAGATGGCGAGCATGAACGCGGACAGCGAGTCGGCGACGAGCACGATGCCGTACGGCGCGACCCAATCCCCGAGGTGGTAGACCGCGGTTCCACCCGGATATACTGAGGTGACGAGCCACGCGACGGCGGCGACGTACCCGAGACTGCCGAGTAGGCTGAGCGCGCGCTGAGTGCGGCCGAACCGGCGGGTGAGGAGCGTGAGGATGGCTGTGCAGAGTGCGACGAGCAACGGCGCGATGACGAACTGATTCATAGTTCCTCCAGGTCGATAGTGCCGTGTTCTTCGTAGACGCGGTACGTCAAGACGAGCGCGAACGCCGTCGTCCCGAACCCGATGACGATGGCCGTGAGCACGAGCGCCTGCACGAGCGGGTCCGTGGTCCCGGTGAACGGCGGGCCGTGATGGCCCAACACGGGGACGGAGCCCGCGATGTCACCCATCGTGATGAGGTAGGCGTTCGCGGCCTGACTGATGATGGTGACGCCCCAGACGACCCGTACCACGTCCCGGCGGAGGACGAGGTAGGTGCCGAACGCGAACAGCGCGCCGAGCACGACGGCGAGCGTGGTCTCCGTCATTCTTCACCCACCACCGAGAGAACCGTGAGGAGGCTGCCGACGACGACGCAGTAGACGCCGAAGTCGAACACCACCGCCGACGCGAGTTCGATGTGGTCGTAGAGCGGGAACGAGCCGTACGTGTAGCCGTACGACATGAACGGCATCCCGAGCGCGATGAAGACGAGGCCGCTGCCGGCGGCGATGGCGAGGCCGACGGCGAACAGCCGGCGGTAATCGGAGACCAGTCCGTGCTGGAGATGTTCGACGCTCCCGCCGATGGAGCGCCGGAAGACGGTTTCTTCGAGGAAGTCGAGGCCGTACGCGATGTAGACGAGAGCGAGCCCGGTGGCGGTGAGGACGCCCGCGATGAACCCGCCGCCGGGGAGGTTGTGGCCCTGGAGGAACAGCGCGAACGACGTGATGAACACGATGGGGACGGCGAGGCGGGTGACCGTGCGGAGGATTATCGTGCTCATTCCGCTTCACCTCCGCGTTCCCGCATCGCGATGAGGGTCACCACTGAGAGCGCGGCGATGGCGACGACGCCGATTTCGCCGAGCGTGTCGAACGCGCGGAGGTCGACGAGGATGACGTTCACGATGTTCGTCCCGCCGCCCTTCTCGACCGCGAGCTCGACGATGTGTTCGGTGTCGATGCCGGAGACGGGCGTCATGCTCGACGTCGGGTCGCTGCCCGCGGTGGCGAGCAGCACGGTCACGGTGACCGTCGCCCCGACGAGCAGGGAGAGACCGGCGTCCCGGAGTTTCCGGGAGAGCCGGGTCTCGCCGTAGTACGAGGGCAGTCGGTCGAGCACGAGCAGGAAGATGACGAGCACGAGCGTCTCGACGACGAGCTGGGTGAGCGCGAGGTCGGGCGCGCTCGCGAGGATGTAGAAGATGGCGAGCATGAATCCGAGGATGGAGAGCGTGAGAACGCCCGTCGTGTGGGATGGCGCGACGGTCACCGCGGCTGCGGCGACAACGGCGGTGAGGAGGACGAGCAGGAGCGGAATCGAGAGCGAGTACGTGACCGGGGGAAGGGACGCGCCGACGGCCGCGTACCCGGCGAGCGTGAGGCCCGCTGTCGCGGCGAGCGTCCACGCGGCGTACGTCCGGAGGTTGCCGTTCTGGACGGTTCGAGCGACGCCGCGGGAGACGCCGCCGAGGCCGCCGACGGCCGTGTCGTACCACCAGTCCGCCTGAATCTGCGGGACGGCGCGGAAGAGCGCGTGGAGCGCGTCGTGGAGGCGGCCGTACGCCGGGTACGCGACGAGGCCAAGCGCGATGGTCGTCGCGCTCATGACGAGCGCAGGGCTGACGTAGGTCGGAACGTAGTAGGAGAACTCGTGGCCGCCGTGTCCGGCGGCGGTCGTGCTGTTCACGACGCCGGCGACGAACTCCGTGATAGGCGCGAATCCGGCGTGAAAGGACGCGAGCAAGCCGTTAAGTCCGATAGTGCCCGCGACGGCCGCGAGCAGCACGGGCGGCGCGAGCATCGTGAGCGGTGGACGGTGGACGTGCCCGAGGCCGCTCGGTTTCTCGCCGAAGAACAGCATGAGGAAGCGCACCGAGTAGAGGAACGTGAACACGCTCCCGAGCACGGCGACGGCGGGGACGACCCACGCGAGGCCGCCCGCGTGCGCGGCGAACTCGTACGTCGTCTCGAAGAGGAACTCCTTCGAGTAGAAGCCGTTGAACGGCGGCAGGCCCGCCATCCCGAGCGCCGCGACGACCGTGACCGCGGCCGTAATCGGGAGGTCATGGCGGAGGCCGCCGAGTTCGCTGATGGTTCTGGTGCCGGCCTCGTGCGCGACGATGCCGGCGACGAGGAAGAGGGGCGCTTTGAACATCGCGTGGTTCAGGATGTGGAACGCGCCCGTCTCCGCGCCGAGGACGGACGCGAATCCGAACCCGGCGACGATCAATCCGAGGTGGCTCGCGGTGGAGTACGCGAGCAGTTGCTTGATGTCGGTCGCTGCGATGGCCAACACGGCGGCGACGGTCATCGTGATGAGGCCGAGCGTCGCGAAGAGGAGCGTCCACTCGTCGGTGACGAGGACCGGGCGGAGGCGGCCGACGAGGTAGACGCCGGCCTTCACCATCGTCGCGGAGTGGAGGAACGCCGATACTGGAGTGGGGGCTTCCATCGCGTCCGGCAGCCAGATGTGGAGCGGGACCTGCGCGGACTTCGCCGCCGCGCCGATACCCACCAGAACGACGACGGGGAGGAGGACGCCCTGCGAGCGCAGCGCTTCGCGCACGAGTTCGGGCTGAGTGAGCATCGTCGCGATGCTGAACGTCCCGGTGGCGTTCGCGAGCAGGACGAATCCCACGAGCATGAACAATCCGCCGCCGACGGTGACGAACATGGATTTTCGGGCGGCGTACAGCGCCGAGTCCTGACTGGAGTAGTGGCCGATGAGGACGAACGAGGCGATGCTGGTGAGCTCCCAGAACACGAAGAGCGCGACGAGGTCCGCGGCGAGCGCGACGCCGAGCATCGACCCCATGAACGCGAGCAGTGTCGCGTAGTACTTCGCGAGGCCGGGTTCGCCGTGCATGTAGCCCGCGGAGTACGTGAACACGAGCACGCCCACGCCGGACGCGAGGAACGCGACGAGCAGGGAGAGGCCGTCCACGTAGAGGCTGAGCGAGACGTCGAGCGCGGGAATCCACTGCACGGAGACGACACCCTCCGTTCCGTACTGGGACGCGGCGAGCCCGAAACAGGCGAGCGCCACGACCGCCGCGAAGTACGCCGTGCGTTCGCCCAGTGCCCGATGGACGAGCGGCGTGACCGCGGCGGCGACGAACGGCAGTGCGAGGAGCGCGAACACTACCGGTAGGTCGGGGGTTGGTTGCACGCCAGTACGATGGGGTAGTCATAACTTAATCGTTCGCTCTTATCGATTCGTCAGTTTTTACTCTCGGGGCACGTAGCGTCAACATGGATAGGCTCAAGCGGTCCCTCCTCGACGCGCCGATCATCGAGAAAGACGACTACCAGTACTTCGTTCACCCAATCAGCGACGGCGTCCCCGTTCTCGAACCCGAACTCCTCCGGGAGATAGTCATCAAGATCATTCGGAAGGCCGAAATCGAGGGTGTCGACAAGATCGTCACCCCGGCGGCGATGGGTATCCACATCTCCACCGCGGTTTCGCTGATGACGGACATTCCGCTGGTCGTCATCCGCAAGCGCTCCTACGGTCTCGAAGACGAAGTCTCGCTGACGCAGCAGACGGGCTACTCGGAATCCGAGATGTACATCAATGACGTGCACGCGGGCGACCGTGTGCTCGTGCTCGATGACGTGCTCTCGACCGGCGGGACGCTTCGCGCCATCACGGACGCGCTCGACCACATCGGCGCGGACGTCAGCGACGTAGTTGCCGTCATCAAGAAGGAGGGACCGAACGAACTCGACGAGCACGACATCGACGTAAAGACACTCATCAACGTGGACGTGATCGACGGCGAAGTCGTTATTACGGACGAAGACGGTGATTACTGACAGGACGGCCGATCGCCACTCAGTAACGTATTTTCGTGATGGTTTAGAATTTTAGCTAACTACTTCTAGGCGTTTGGAAATCGTTAGAGAGCCTCCGTTTCGCGAACATACCCGCTGTCATCGAAGGATATTTATGCACATGTTTGTTTTTCCATACCATGCCATCCGGCAACACGAGACGGAACCAACTGGCAGACGATGGAGATGACAGTGATAGCAGTCTTGACCGGCGACGTGTCATGCAGTACATGGCCGCGACCGGCGTGGCTGCGAGCCTCGCAGGATGTAACAGCGGCGGTGGCGACACGACGACCTCGGACACGACAACGTCCGGTACCACGATTTCTCAGGACGAAATCCCCTCCGGCGGCACGTTCATCTACGGAACCACCGGAAACACGAACGGCCTGAACGTCTTCCGCGTCGGTGACGGAGAGACTTCCGCGCGAGCGGAGATGGTCATGGACTTGGGGTACGTCCGCGAGAGCCCCGAGTACGCGGACTTCCTCCCGCTCTGGTTCGAGGACATGACCGTCGAGCAGCCGGTCAACCAGGTCGACATCAAACTCCGCGAGAACCTCCAGTTCGGCGAAGGGTACGGCGAACTGACCGCGGACGACTACCTCTGGTGTATCGACAACATCTGGACGGCTGACTGGGCGAACTTCACGTACGCTTCCGAGTTCACTGTCGGGAGTGCCGAAGAACCGATTCAGTTCGAGAAGGTAGACAAGTACACGATTCGGGAAACCATCCCGAGCTCGCGGCCGTTCTTCCCGTACAACGAGCCGCTCTCCTACATGTTCCCGATTCCGAAGGAGATCGCGAAGCCCTACGTCGAAGACCAAAACGCGGAGGGCCTCGCGCAGGACAATGCGATTATGCGCGCGACCTTCAACGGGAACCTCGGACCGTGGGACCTCAAGCGGTGGTCGCAGCAGTCCATCATGGAGTTCGAACGTGGAGAGGACTACTACCTCCGCGAGGCGGCCGCGAACGACGACCGCGTCCCCGAAATCTTCACCGAAGCGCCGTACTTCGACGAGTACCACTTCCAGTACTTCGACAAGGCCCAGACGGCGCGGCAGGCGCTACAGGCCGGCGAAATCGACGGAACGTTCATTCCGTCGACGCAGGTCGGCTCGTACGAGAACAACGAGTCCGACAACCTCCAGATTTACGAGAACCCCTACCGCGCCTGGTCGGGCTACCTCGGCATCAACCACCGCGCGAACGGCTGGGATCAGCTCCGGAACAAGGACGTCCGTCACGCGCTGGCGCACATCTACAACAACAACTTCATCGTCGAGAACATCCTCAACGGCCGCGCCGCGACCCAGAACACGCTCCACCCGTCCTGGGGTCCGTACGCACCCGACGACCCCGTGACGTTCGACGGATCGCTCGAGAAAGCGCGCGAACTCCTCGAATCCGGGACTGACAGCGGCTACGGCTACGACGGCGACACGTTCGTCGACCCGGACGGAAACCAGGTCGAACTCACGGTCGTCTACCAGTCGGGTGAGACCGACGACCTGCGCGCCGCCTACCTCAAGCAGCGGCTGAATCAGGTCGGTATTGCGCTCAATCAGGAGACGACCTCCTGGACGAGCCTCCTCAGCAACTTCTTCCAGCCGGGACAGAAGGCCGAGGGCTTCGACGGCACCATCGGGTACGGCGAGGACAACACCAGTGGCGGCCCCTACAACCCCGGTCCGTGGGACGAAGTTGTCTCCGGAAGCTCGTGGGACCTCATGATGACGCTCGGGTTCGAGTACGGTCCGCTCACGCCCAGCGGCACCATCGCGAGCCTGTTCGGCGAGCAGGGCAACTTCAACGCGTACGGTTACACGCCCGACCGAGACCTCGGTGCGATGCGTGACGAGGCGCAGACCGCGGAGAGCCGCGAAGCCGCCCAGAGCACGATTCAGGAGATGCTGCTCTACCTCTCCGAGGAGCGCCCGGTCATCTTCGAGTACAACCCGTACAACTTCTACGCGTACCGCAATCAGGTGCAGAACATCGGCGAGAGTCCGCCGGAAAGCTACTGGAACATGCTCCAGGATCGGTCTTCCACGCGGATGTACTTCTCAGACGGAAGTAGCGGCCGCTAACTGCCGCCTATACGCCCTCACCACGTCATATATTTATGAAATGGTATATAGTGAAGCGCATTCTGTGGACGTTCGTAGCGGTGTGGATCGCGCTCACGTTCACGTTCGCGCTCGTCACTGCGTCCCCGAACCAGGGACAGATGCAGGCGATGATGAGTTGTGCGACGACGGGAGACGACCCCGCAGAATGTCGGGAGCAGTTCCGCGAACGGGAAGGACTCGACCAGCCCGTTACGGAACGGTACGTGAACTACATGGTGAACATGGCGACCCTGAACTGGGGGTGGTCCGACTCCCGGTCGCAGATGGTGATTCCAGCGATACTGTCAGCGTGGAAGTTCACCGCGCAGTACGCGATACCCGTCCTGATACTGTCGACACTGATAGGGTACGGCCTCGGACTGTACTCGGCGTACAAACCGTACACGGTCACTGACTACGCCGGGTCGTTCGTGGCGTTCTTCGGGATTAGCATCCCGAACTTCTGGTTCGCCATCGTCCTGATAATGTTATTTGCCGTGAACATAGACGCGCTCCCGGTGTACTATCAGAGCGGCATACCACTGGAGTACGGGTGGTTATCGGTGAAGAACTTCCTCCAACTCGTACTCCCCATCACGGTGCTGCTCACGGCGTCGCTCGCGTGGCAGATGCGGTACTCGCGCGCACAGGCGCTCGAGCAGATGAATCAGGAGTTCGTCAAGGTCGCGAAGGCGAAGGGCGCGAGCCAGTACCGTCTCATGATTCACCACGTCCTCCGGATGGCGGCGGTCCCGCTCTCGACGAGTTTCGTCGGGAGTCTCCTCGCCATCTTCTGGTCGGGGTCCGTGATCATCGAACAGATATTCGCGATTCCCGGGCTCGGGTACATGACGTACACCGCGATTGTCGAGCAGGACACGCCACTCATCCTGGCAACCACCCTGCTCACGGTGTTCCTCGCGATTATCGGGAACCTACTCGAGGACATCGCGTACGTCGTTCTCGACCCGCGAATTGACTACGGTAACAGATAACTATGTCATCAGATTATAACGATATCTCGTTCGAAGACATCGAGTGGGACTCGCAGGACGTCTCGACGTTCGCTCTCACCCGCGCCGGCCTCCTGGAGCTACTCTCGTACCTCGTTATCGGCGTGCTGTTCGTGTACGACCACTACGTCATCGAGAACGAACACCCGCTCATCCTCGGGTGGGACGTGCTCAGCGTCGAGTGGTTGTTCCTCGTGACGCTCGTCGCAATGTTCTTCCACGGCGTCTACCCGCTCTACAAGAACGAACGGATGCGGCAGTTCTACTGGAAGCGGTTCAAGAAGAACAAGATGGCCGTCCTCGCGTTGGGCTGGCTCGCCTTCATCTTCATCGTCGGCATCGTCGGACCGGTCCTCGTCGACCCGCCACAGATCCGGTTCGACAACCGCATCCTCCCGCCCGCCGGCGTCACCGCGACCATCAATGGCGTCGAGAAGACGGGGACGATGCAGTACCCGTTCGGGACGTCCGCCGAGGGACGCGGCATCCTCGCGCTCGTCGTGTACGGGATGCGCGTCAGCATGGAAGTCGGCTTCATCGCGACCGTGTTCACGGTGCTCATCGGCTCACTCGTCGGCGCGGTCGCCGCGCTCGCGACCGCGATGGACATCGGTTGGATGGACGAAGTCCTGATGCGGTACACGGACATCCAGTCCGTCTTCCCGACGTTCATGCTCCTGCTCCTGCTGACGTACCTCTTCGGTAGCAAACTCTGGATGATCATCCTCCTGTTCGGGTTCTTCAGCTGGGAGGGCGTCGCCCGGACGGTGCGCGGCGAGGCGCTCCAGCGCTCCGCAGAGGAGTACATCATGGCGGCGCAGGCGTCCGGCGCGAACATGCTGTACGTCGTCCGCCAGCACCTGATTCCGAACTCCGCGAACAGCATCATCATCAGCGCGACCGTCTCCGTCCCCGGATTCATCCTCGGGGAGGCGTCGCTCGCGTTCCTCGGGTTCAGCGACCCGAACACGTTCTCGTGGGGTCGCACCATCGCCGCCGGTCAGGCGAACATCGAGCAGGCCTGGTGGATATCCACGATTCCGGGTGTCTTCCTGTTCCTCACCGTGCTCGCGTTCTACTACGTCGGCGAGGCGATGCGTGACGCGATGGACCCCCGGCAGGAAGTCGGTGGGGGTGGTGGCCTGTGAGCGGCCCCCTCCTCTCCGTCGAAGACCTGAAGACGCACTTCCACACGGAGGACGGCACCGCGTACGCCGTGGACGGCGTCTCGTTCGACGTCGAACAGGGCGAAACCGTCGCCATCGTCGGCGAGTCCGGGAGCGGGAAGACGGTGACGAGCGAGTCCATCACGAAAATCCTGGACATGCCGCCCGGGGAAATCGTCGAGGGGTCCGTCACGTTCGACGGGATGGACCTCACGTCGATGACCGACAAGGAACTCCAGAACATCCGTGGGAACCGCATCAGCCACATCTTCCAGAACCCGCAGAACGGCCTGAACCCCGTGTACAAGGTCGGCCGTCAGATCGGGGAGACGCTCCGCATCCACCGCGACGATATGTCGAAGAAGGAGGTGCGGCGGCGCGTCATCGAACTGCTCGACGAGACCGGGATTCCGGAGGCGAGCGCGCGCGTCGACGACTACCCGCACGAGTTCTCGGGCGGGATGAAACAGCGCGTGCTCATCGGAATGGCGCTCGCCTGCGATCCAGACCTCCTCATCGCGGACGAGCCGACGACTGCGCTCGACGTGACGATTCAGGCGCAAATCCTCCGCCTCCTGGAGGACATCCAGGAGGACATGGGGATGAGCATCATCTTCGTCACGCACGACCTCGGCGTCGTCTCAGAGATAGCGGACCGCGTCGTGGTGATGTACTCCGGGAAGGTCATGGAGACCGGGACGGTCGAGGAGGTGTTCCAGAACCCCTCGCATCCGTACACGAACGCGCTTATCGAGTGCCTCCCGGGTCGTGGCCAGTCGATGAACCGCATTCCGGGCGCGCTTCCCAGCGTCACGAACCCGCCGGACGGCTGTCGGTTCCACCCGCGATGTGAGTTCGCGACCGAGGACTGTCGGACGGGCGAGCAGCCGCCCCGTCACACTATCGAGGGGTCGCACGACGCGTCCTGTGTCTACTACGGACCGGAATACGACGCGTCCGACCTCTCGTTCGACACCGCGCAGAACGCGAACCAGCAGGACGTAACCACCGACGGAGGCGAACGATGAGCCAGCAGCTATCCACATCCACGGCACGCGAACCGCTTCTCGAAGTCCGGAACCTCAAGAAGCACTACCCGATAACGCAGGGCCTGTTGAACAAGGAGGTCGGCCGCGTGCGCGCGGTCGACGGCATCTCGTTCGACATCGCGCCCGGCGAAACCGTTGGGCTCGTTGGCGAGTCCGGCTGCGGGAAGTCCACGGCGGCGGAGAGCATCCTCCGCCTGGAGGACCCGACAGAGGGGAGTGTGAACTTCGACGGCGAGGACATCACGACGTACGACGACACCGAGCTGAAGCGGTTCCGCCGCGAGGCGCAGATGATCTTCCAGAATCCGGATTCGAGCTTCGACCCCCGGATGACGATGGGGGAGTCCATCTCGGAGCCGCTCCGGATTCACAACGTCGGGCCGCGCGAGCGCCGCCTCGAAATCGCGCGGAACCTTCTGGAGCGCGTCGGCCTGAACGCCGACGACGCCGATCGGTACCCGCACGAACTCTCCGGCGGCCAGAAGCAGCGGGTCGCGCTCGCACGCGCGCTCGTCGTCAACCCACGTCTCATCGTTGCCGACGAACCGGTGAGCGCGCTCGACGTGTCCGTGCAGGCAGAAGTCCTCTCCCTCCTGAAGGACATCCAGGACGAGTTCGACCTCTCCATCCTCTTCATCAGCCACGACATGAGCGTCGTGCGGGAGGTCTGCGACCGCGTCGCCGTGATGTACCTCGGGAAGATCGTGGAGATCGGTGATACCGAGTCGCTCTTCGAAAACCCCCAGCATCCGTACACGCGGGCTCTCCTCCGCTCCATCCCGACCGTCGACCTCGATTCGCGCGGCATTGACGCCGGCCTGCACGGTGAGGTGCCGAACCCCTCGAACCCCCCGTCCGGGTGTAACTTCCACTCTCGGTGCCCGGAAGTCATCCAGCCCGAGGGCTACGAGTTCGAACAGGAGAACTGGCGGGGCGTGATGAACCTCCGCGTCGCGATGAACGAACACGGCGTGGACGTCGACAGTCTTCGCGAGTTCGTTGGGGTTGAGGACGACGAGTCCGCGACCGCGGCGGAACGCGAGCGCATGAAGGACGAACTGCGCCGCGAGCACGATATTCCCCAGCAACTCACGAGTAGCGCGGCGGAATCCGTGCTCGACGAGGCGCTCGACGACATCGTCCGCCGCAACCTCGACGCCGCGCAGTCGCTGCTCGCCGACGAGTTCGAGACCGTGTGCGAGCAGTCCGAACCCGACCTGATGGACACCGGCACCGGCCACCCGGCCGCCTGCCACCTCCACGCGGACGGCGTCGCACAAACCATCGAACCCGCGGACGACTAACCGGCACGCGCCACCGCCGGCGCACCATTTTTCCTCGCGACGGCCGTTCTCTCGGGTATGTCGCGTGCGTTGTTCGTCGTGAGCGAGGAAGGCTACTGGGGCGAAGAGTGCGCGGAACCACTGACGACGCTCGACAGCGCGGGGTTCGAGAGTACGGTGGCGACGCCGTCCGGGTCGCCGCCGGTGTTGGACGAGCGCTCGGCCGACCCGGACGAGGTCGGTGAGGAGACGGCGGAGTTCGTGCGTGACGTGCACGAGAACGACGACCGACTGAACGACCCTGAACCGCTCGCCGCCGTCGAGGCCGAGGGGTACGACGCGGTCGTGTTCCCGGGCGGACACGGCACCGCGTGGGACGTGAATCAGGACAGAGACGCCCGCCGCCTTCTCCGAAACGCGGTCGCGGGCGACGACGGAAAGGCCCTTGTCGTCTGTCACGCGGTCGGCATCCTCGCGTTCACCTACGAAGCGCCACGCGCTTCGGAAGACGCGAGCGGTGGTGGGCCGCGAGCGCGACGCGAGAACGCCGACGGCGAGTTCCTCGTCGCGGGCCGCGACGTCACCGGGTTCCCGAACGCGTGGGAGGAGGGTATCGTGGACGACTACGGCCGGATGCCGGACGGCCGCAAACTCCCGTACTGGGTCGAGGACGAAGTGGTTGCGGCCGGCGGCGACTGGGACGCGGAACTCGACGCGGACACCTCCGTCACCGTGGACGGCGACCTCGTCACCGCCCGCGGTCCCGAGTCGTCCGCGGCCGCCGCGGACGCCCTTCTGGGCGAACTCGAGTGAGGTGCGAACTCCCACACGGCGACCGAATCACAACCCTTATTCGTCGCACTCGACTACGAACTGGTAGCGGGATGGGATAGCCAGGAGATTCCGCCGGGCTCATAACCCGGAGATCGGTAGTTCAAATCTACCTCCCGCTACTTCTGACGTAAACACCGAGCGCACTCGTGGGTGCGTTCGGTCGTGAATGAAGCCGTACGCGAGTAGATTTGTGCGCCCAGTCAGTCGCAGCGCGAGCGCGGCGAGCGATCGTCTGACGTTGGTTCAAAGCTACCTCCCGCTATTCTTCGAGCGAATATTTTCCGTCGCAGAGTTCGTCTCCGCGACTCCCATGAGCGAATGAGTGAGATGAGTAGATTTGAATCAGGGAGTGGAGCGTACGCGGAACGACCGAGGTTCAAATCTACCTCCCGCTACTTCTGACGTGACTTCCTTTGCGCAGTCGTAGCTGTTCGAGTTTCTGTCCGTCCTTCTCGGATATCCCAAAGCGTATGCCGTCGGCCCGGGGTGTTGGTGGTGATGGAGTACGGGGTCGTCGCGGTCTGGTGGGTGTTGTTGGTGGCGGTCCTCGGACTCGGGGTGCCGGCGGCGTCGCGGCTGCTGCCGGACGCGCGCGACGGCGGAGCGTTCGTCGCGCTCCCCGTTGTGGTGGTCTGCGTGACGGTGCCCGTTCTCTGGCTCGGCCGCGTTTCGTTCGGCCTACCGGTGATTCTCGGCGTGCTCGCGGTGTTCGTGGGCGTGTCGCTGTGGCTTGCGCGGAACGGGCTGGACGTGGACGGTCGCGCGCTCGCGGCGACGGTGGGCGTGTTCTCGGTCGCGTTCCTGTTCCTGATAGCGGTGCGTGCCGCCGACCCCGGTGTGTACGCGGGCGGCGGTGAGAAGTTCCTGGACTACGGCCTCCTGCGGTCGCTCCTCCGCGGGGACAGCCTGCCGCCCGAGGACTTCTGGTTCGCGGGCGAGCACGTCGTCTACTACTACGGCGGCCACCTCGTCGCCGCACTTTTCACGACGCTCGCGGGCACCGACCCGCGGTTCGCGTACGGCCCCGCGCTCGCGTCGTTCTACGCGATGGCCGTCACCGCCGTCTTCGGGTTCGGCCGCGAACTCGCTCGCCACCGCGGCTATCGGCCGCTCGCCGGTGGCGTGCTCGCGGCGCTTTTGTTCGGTCTCGCGAGCAACCTCCGAACGCCCGTTCGCGTGGTCGTCACGCTCCTCCCGGACGGTCTCGGTCACTGGCTCGCCGGCCTCGTCGACGTTCCCTACGAAACGGCTGCTATCGACCCGGGGGCGTTCTCGTACTGGCCGGCGAGCCGCGTCATCCCCGGCACTGTCAACGAGTTCCCGCTGTTCGCGTACCTGAACGGCGACCTGCACGCGCACATGATGAGCGTCACCGTGCTGGTCGCGGCGCTCGCAGTGCTCTATGCGTACTGGCACACCGACGGCGTGTGGCGGCGGCGCCTCCTCCTGTACGGTGCGTTCCCGCCCGCTCTCGGTCTTCTGCTCGCGACGAACACGTGGAGCTTCCCCACTGGGGTCGGTCTCGCGTGGCTCGCACTCGCGCTCGCCCCGCGCGCACCGTGGACGCTCCTCCCCGCGCGCATCCGCCCTGCGCTCGACGGCGTTCGCGCGGAAGTCGCTCGTCCGGTCGTCGCGTTGTTCCTCGTGCTTCCGGTGGTTCCGCTCGCGCTCGCGTGGACGTGGCCGTTCGTCTCCACGGTCCTCCTCACGGGCGCGAGCAAACAGACGCTCGCCGTCCTCCCGGAACGCAGCCCGCTCGGCCCGTTCGTGCTCGTGCACGGCGCGTTCCTCGCCGTCTTCGCCGCATATCTCGCCCGGAAGACCGCACGTGACACCGATGCTCGCGTGCTCACCGTCGCGGCCGTCGCGGTCTGCCTCGCGCTCGCGGCGTTCGGCTGGCTGTTCGACCTCGTCGGCCTCGCACTCGTCGGCCCGCTCGTCGTCGCGGGCTGGTACGTTCTCCGCCGGCGGGACGCGGGGTACGAAACGATGCTCGTCGTCGCGGGGGCGGGTCTCGTCGTGCTCGTGGAGTTCGCGTACCTGAACGACGCCGCGGGCGCGGGCCGGTTCAACACCGTGTTCAAGACGTACGCGCAGGTGTGGGCGCTCTGGGCCATCGCCGGCGGTGTCGCGCTCGCCGGATTCCTCCCGCACGCCCGCGACCGACTCACGGACGTTCGGAACCTCGACCGTGCGAGCGCGCTCCGCGTCGCGCTCGTCGCCCTGCTCGTCTGCTCGCTCTGCGTGCCGTACGCGTCGCTCTCGCTCTCCGGACACTTCGCCGACATGGGCGACCCGTCGCTCGACGCGTTCGAGACCGCGGAGGACTACCACCCCTATGAGGCCGCCGCTATCGAGTGGATGGACGAGAACATCGACGGCCAGCCGACCATCGTCTCCCGGCCGAGTACCGACATCTACCAGTGGGCGAACCCCGCGTCGAGCCTCACCGGCATCCCGACTGTCGCCGGATGGGTGCACGCGCGGAACTACCACGACGCCGAGACCTACGACCGCCGCGTTCGCGATGTGGAGTTCCTCTACACGCTCGACAGCGCGGAATCCCGGGCGGTCCTCCTCGACTACTACGACGTACAGTACATCTACTACGGGCCGCTCGAACGCGACGCCTACGGCTCCGCCTCCTTCGATTCGGAACCCGGAATCAGGGTCGCCTACGAGAACGAGGAAGTGACCGTGTACGCCGTGAACCAGTCCGCGCTCGCGGCTTAGGTGCGCGCGCTCGCCGGGTCGACGACCGTCACGTCCGCCGCGTCCACGCGCTCCACGTCCAGCCACTGCGGGACGAAGTTCCGCTTCTCGAAGTCCTCGCGCTCGTCCTCGGTCCCCATCGTGCACCAGAGCTGGACGCGCTTCGGGCCGTGCCAGTCGCCGTTCCGCGAGATGCCGAAGAGGACCTGTTCCTCGCCGTCGTGCTCGATGACGGCGTCCTTCCCGACGCCCGGGTCCCCGTCGATGATGAGCCGCTTCATGCGTGGAGGTTCCGCGGGCGGCCGATTAAACGCTTCGCACTCCCCCGCGGTCGTACCGGCGGGCGAGCGCGAGCAGTCCGAGACCGGCGAGCGCGGCCGGGAGCGTGACGGTCAGCGCGACCAGCCACCACGGGACGACGACGCCGGGTGTGACGCCCGTGTCTGGGTAGGCCGTGACGAGCAGCCACGCGAAGAGCGCGACGAGGACGCCGACGAACCCGGTGCGTTCGAGTTGCTCTCGGCTGGACGCGATGCGGGGCGTACCGAGGAGTGCGGCGGAGAGGCTGAGGAGGCCGGCGAGCAAGAGGCCGAACCCGGGGCCGTAGAGCAGGGTGCCGCCCGCGGCGGTCTGGAGCGTCGACGCGCCGTACGTCGCGGCTACCGCGAGTTCGCCGCGAACGCCCGAGAGTGTAGCGTCCTCGGGCGCGAACGTGACGAGGCCGGACGCGACGCCGGCGGGACCGGCGCCCGTCGAGTCGTTCCACCGGACGGCGCTATCACGGACGGCCATCGCGGTCGGCGCGGCGGTGACGCGATACCCATCGGGCGCGTGTATCGTCACGTCCGCGCCGTCGGGCCGGTAGTCGTTCCCGTAGCCCGCGAACGGCGCGAACAGGACGCCGCCGCCCGGTCCGGTGTGGACGACGCTGTCGAGGCGGTACGTGACGACGAGCGTGTCTCCGTCGACGTGAGAGTGGAGCCCTGTGGTCGCGCGGCCGAACCGGTGGTCGAACGCTCGGTCGACGACGAGCCGTCTGAGCGTGGCGTTCTCGCGGAACGCGTCCGCGGTCTCGGGGTTGGTGTGGGTCGCGCGCTCCGTCCACGCGCTCGTGCCGTTCGCGGCGACGGAGACGGTGACGGAGACGTTCGTCACGTCCGATGCGGGGTAGTCGGCGCGGTCGCCCGCGAACGCCGGGAATCCGTCCACGTCTTCGGGCGGCGGACGGGCCGCGACCGGCGCGGCGACGCCGGCGACGACGAGCAGGAGGACGCACGCGAGGAGGGCGCGTCGGGACACGCGTGTGCGTACGACTCGCACGGCATTGGGTTTTCGGTGGGGGTGATGATGGACCGGGGTCGAACCGTGCGGATTTTAAGGCCCCCAGTCGAAGCAGACGACAAGAGTCGATTCACTATGCAGATGCCACGCCGCTTCAACACGTACTGCCCGCACTGCAACGAACACAATGAACACGAGGTCGAGAAAGTCCGCTCCGGCCGCACCTCCGGCATGACGAAGGTCAACGGCCGCCAGCGCGACCGCAAAACCTCCCGCATCGGGAACTCCGGGAAGTTCTCGAAGGTCCCCGGTGGCGACAAGCCCACCAAGAAGACGGACCTCAAGTACCGCTGCAACGAGTGTGGGAAGGCCCACCTCCGCGAGGGATGGCGCGCAGGCCGACTGGAGCTTCAGGAATAATGCCCGGGAACTTCTACAGCGTCGAATGTCCGGACTGTGAGAACGAACAGATCGTCTTCGGGAAAGCCTCCAGCGAGGTCGCGTGCGCCGTCTGCGGGACGACGCTCGCACGACCGACCGGCGGGGAGGCCGACATCGAGGGCGACGTCCTCGAAACCGTCGAGACTCGATGAAGTACGAAGGCTGGCCCGAGCCCGGTGAACTCGTCGTCGGAAAGGTCGACGAGATCGAGGACTTCGGCGTGTTCGTCGACCTCGAGGAGTACAAGGACAAGCGCGGGCTGGTCCACATCAGCGAGGTCGCGTCCGGCTGGATCAAGAACGTCCGCGACCACGTCCGCGAGGGACAGACCGTCGTCGCGAAAGTCCTCGACGTGGACCGGGACGCCCAGCAGATCGACCTCTCCATCAAGGACGTCAACGACCACCAGCGCTCGGACGCCATCCAGGACTGGAAGAACGAGCAGAAGGCCGATAAGTGGATGAGCATCGCGTTCGGCGAGGACATGGCGGACGACCAGTTCCGCGACATCGCGAACGAACTCATCGCCGAGTTCGGCAGCCTCTACCAGGGCTTCGAACAGGCCGCCATCCACGGACCGGAGGCGCTCGAACCCACCGACCTGGACGACGACGACATCGACGCTATCGTCTCCACCGCCCGCGACAACGTCTCCGTTCCCTACGTCACTGTGACCGGGTACGTTCACCTCGAATCCTCGGACGGGGACGGCGTGGACGACATCAAGGAGGCGCTGCAGGCCGCGGAAGGAAACGGCGAGATTCCGGACGAAATCGACCTGGACGTGACGTACGTCGGGTCGCCGGAGTACCGCATCAAGGTGCAGGCGCCGAACTACAAGACCGCGGAGGACGAACTCGAAGCGAGCGCCGCCCGCGCAACCGACGCTATCGCCGCGGCCGGCGGGACCGGTGAGTTCCACCGCGACCGGCAGCTCGACGAAGACCAGTGAAGTCCGACATCCGGGTGTGCCGCGACCACGACCGCCCGGTGTACACACTCTCTTCTACCTGTCCCGAGTGCGGGCGCGAGACTGAGAACAGCGCGCCAGCGCCGTTCAACCCCGAGGACCCGTACGGGGAGTACCGACGCGCTCTTAAGAGACGCGTCCGGGACTAAGGACATGGAAGAACTCGAAGTCGAGACGGTCGCGGACGCTGACCTCTCCGACCCCGTGTTCGTCGAGGGGCTGCCGGGCGTCGGGCACGTCGGGAAGCTCGTGGCCGAGCACATCGTGGAGGAGGGGGAGAGCACGCTCGTTCGACGCGTGTACTCGGAGCACTTCCCGCCGCAGGTGACGGTCGGGGACGAGGGCGTCGCGGAGCTCGCGCACGTCGAGGTGCACGCCGTCGAGACGGACGGCCGCGACCTCCTCGTGCTCACGGGCGACCATCAGGCGCAGGAGAACGCCGGACACTACCGAGTTACGGACGCCTTTCTCGACATCGCGGAGGAGTTCGACGCCACCGAACTGTTCGCGCTCGGCGGCGTTCCCACCGGCGAACTCATCGAGGAGTACGGCGTCGTCGGCGCCGTCAGCGACGAATCGCTCAAGGCTGACCTCGAGGACGCTGGTGTCGAGTTCCGCTCGGAGGAACCCGCGGGCGGCATCGTCGGCACGAGCGGGCTCCTCCTCGGTCTCGGTGGCCGCCGCGGGTTCGACGCCGCCTGCCTGATGGGTGAGACCTCGGGATACCTCGTCGACCCGAAGAGCGCGAAAGCCGTGCTCGAAGTCCTCGAAGCCCTTCTCGGGTTCGACGTGGATTTCGACGCGCTGGACGAACGCGCGGACGAGATGGAGGACGTGGTCGAGCAGATGCAGCAGATGGAACAGGGCCCCAGTCCGGGAAGCGAGGACGACCTTCGGTACATCGGATAACGTTCTTCTAGAGGTCGACGACTTCGTAGGTCGCGCCGGCGTCCCGGAGGGGGTCGGTGACGCGGCCGACGGCGTCCGCGGTGGCGACGACGACGACGTCGAGGCCGCGGCTCGCGGCGTCGGCGGCCACGTCGCCGGCGGCGAACGTGGTCGCGGGTTCGGTGTCGGTCTTCCGGAGCGCGACGACGGCTTCGACGCCGGCGGCGAGCACGAGGTCCGCGGCCGCGACTTCCGCGTCGAGTTCGTCGAGCGCGACCTCGCTGCTGCCGCCGGAGCGGACGGGCGGCACCTGGTAGACGGTGACTGTGCCGGGCGCGAGGTCGATGATGCCCTCGAAGCCCGTGACGCCCACGTCCTCGCCTGCGGCGGCGTCCGTGGTCGCGACGCCGGTCGCCGGCCCGTGTTCGCCGGGCGTGGCGTGCAGCAGTCCTTCGCGCATGTCGAGCGTGACGGTGTCGCCCTGGCTGATGTCGCCGGTGGCGATGGCGGCGTCCTCCTGCACGCTCCCGAGCACGTCCTCGGTCACGCGGTCGGCGTACCGCCGCACGTCGTCCGCGGTCCGGAGGAGCCAGTCCACGCCCTCCTTCGTGATTCGGTAGCGCGACCGTCCCTCCTTCTCCACCAGGCCCTCCTCCGTGAGTTCCCGGATGTACTCGGAGACCGCCTGCGTCGTGACGCCGACGGCGTCCGCTATCTCGCCCTGACTCACCGCGGGTTGCCGGTCCGCGATTTCCACCAGAATCCGGAAGCGCGTCGAGGAGCGCTTATCGGAGAGCACGTCGGCCATACCCGAGTGGGCGGGTGGTGAGAAGAAAATAGCATCGGTCGCGCGAGCGAGTGCGACGCAGCAAGCGGTGGGTCGTCCCGCAAGGGTAACTCCTTTCGACGCGGGCCGTGGAGGTGGTGTATGGAGACGACTGAGGCGTTCATCGGACTGCGGTGTGTGGACTGTGGGGAGTTGTTCGACGCCGAGGAGGCGACGCATCGGTGTTCGGAGTGTGAGGGGATTCTCGACCCCGAGTACGACTTCGACGCGCTTGAGGTGTCGCGGGAGACGTTCGAGTCGCGGCGCTTCGATTCGATGTGGCGGTACGAGGAACTCCTGCCGTTCACGCGTGAGTCGGCGGTGTCGATGGACGAGGGGGCGACGGCGCTCGTGGAGGCGCCGAAGCTCGCGGGCGAACTCGGCGTCGGGCGCGTCCTCATCAAGGACGAGGGTCGGAATCCGACGGGGACGTTCAAGGACCGCGGGCAGACGGTGGCGGTGACGGCCGCTCGCCAGCACGGTGCGAGCGATGTGGCGCTGGCGTCGGCGGGGAACGCGGGGCAGGCGGCCGCGGCGTACGCGGCCCGCGCGGGCCTCGACGCGCACGTGTTCCTGCCGTCCCGGTCGGGGTTCACGCAGAAGGCGATGGTGAACGTGCACGGCGGCGACATGAACGTCGTCGAGGGCCGCATCGGGGACGCCGGCGCGGCGTACGAGGGCGCGATGGCGGAGAACCCCGAGTGGTACTCGGTGAAGACGTTCGTCACGCCGTACCGCCACGAGGGGAAGAAGACGATGCTGTACGAGACGGTCGAGCAGCTCGACTGGGAGGTCCCGGACGCGGTCGTCTACCCGACGGGCGGCGGCGTCGGATTGGTGGGGATGCACAAGGCCGCGACGGAACTCCGCGACCTTGGGCTCACAGACGACCTGCCGGCGATGTACGCGGCGCAGGCGGAGGGCTGTGCGCCGGTCGTGCGGGCGTTCGAGGAGGGCCGAGACGTGCACGAGCCGTGGCAGAACCCGGACACCATCTGCGGCGGTATCGAGATTCCCGACCCTGGCGCGAGCCCGTTGATTCTGGACGCGCTCCGGGAGTCCGGCGGCGGCGCGGTGGCGACGAGCGACCAGGACATCCTCGACTCCGCTATCACGGTCGCGCAGAACGAGGGTGTTGAGATGGGCGCGACGTGCGCCGCGGCGGCGTCCGGCGCGTGGGAACTCGCCCAGCGTGGCGAGTTCGACGAGGACGACACTATCGTGCTCCTGAACACGGGCCACGGCAGCAAGGACGATGACGTGCTGCGGAGCCACCTGATGAGCAAGGGCATCTAGTCGAGGGCACAAACTTCATAGTTAGACGGGGCTAACCCTGTCGTATCGTGATGCTCTCCGATGTGATGGAAGACTACCTGAAGACGGTCTATATGCTCCAGCGCGAGCACGGCCCGCCCGTCCGCACGTCCGCACTCGCGGACGCGCTCGACGTGACGTCGCCGACCGTGACCTCGATGCTGGAGAAACTGGAGGACCGCGGGTTCGTCGTCCGAGAGAAGTACAAGGGCGTCGAACTCACCGATGACGGCGAGACCGTCGCGCTCGAAGTGCTTCGCCACCACCGCCTCCTCGAAGCCTACCTCGCCGAACACCTCGACTACGAGTGGTCCGAAGTCCACGACGAGGCGGACGCGCTCGAACACCACATCAGCGAGGAGTTCGAACGACGCGTCGCCGACGCGCTCGGCGACCCCCGCGTCGACCCGCACGGCGACCCCATCCCGAGCGAAGACCTCACGCTCGCCGAGGACGACACCGTCTCGCTCGCGAGCGCTGAACCCGGCGACGAGGTGGTCGTCGCACGCGTGAGCGACCGCGACGACGAGGAACTCCGCTACCTTTCCGAGGTCGGCGTCGAACCCAACACGCGACTCACCGTCTCCGACACCACGCCCATCGGCACGCTCGTCCTCGACATCAATGGCGAGACGGTGACGCTCCCCGAATCGGTCGCCGCGACCATCCGCGTCCACCCCGCAGCCGAGGCACAGCCATGACCGCGAGCGGCCTGCAGGGAATCATCGAGCAGTACGCGCACTACGGGCCGTTCCTCGCCGCGTTCCTCGCAAACCTCCTCGCGACGTTCGGCGACAAAGGCCAACTCGCCGTCGTCACACTCGCTACGAAGTACGACGCGAAACGCATCTTCGTCGGCGCGATGGCCGCGTTCGCGGCGTGGAGCGCGCTCGAAGTCGTCTTCGGCAGCACAATCACGCGCGTCGTCCCCGCGTCCACGATGACCGTCGCCACCGGCGGCCTCTTCCTCGTGTTCGCCGCGTGGACGCTCCTGAACGTCCTCAACGCCGTTCGCGCCGACCCACTCACTCCCTACGACCCCGCGAGCCTCGTCCCCGCGTCGCTCCGTGGACTCACCGAGGGCCACGGCCCGACACTCACCGGCTTCACGTTCATCGGCCTCGCCGAGTTCGGGGATAAAACCCAACTCCTCACCATCGCGCTCGCCGCGACGTTCCCGAACTCACTCGTCTCCGTCTTCCTCGGCGTCGTCGCCGCGCTCGCGCTCCGCACCGGCGTCGACGCGCTCATCGGCGAACAAGCGGAGCGCGTCCTCCCCTCCCTCTACATCGAGGCCGCGTCCGCCGTCGTGTTCGCCGCGTTCGGCGTGTTCGTCTTTGGTCTCATCAGCGACATCGTGCTCATCATCGCGGTCGTCGCCGCGCTCTTCTTCTGCGTGGGCGCCGCCGTCGAACGCTCCCACACGGTTTAACGCCGGTCTTCGGTCTCCATCCGCGCGACCTCGCCCTCCAACCACTCCCGGAACCACCGTACACGCTTGAGTCGCTCGTGCGCGATGGACTCCGCGGCGTCGCTCTCAACGCGACTCACGGCTTCCTCGCCGCGCTCGTACACGCGCTCGATCATCTCCGCCGAATCCATGTGCGTGCGCGCCTCGTACCCCATCCGCAGCAACATCAACACGGCGCCGTTCGCGCCGACCTTATCGAGGAGGTCGGCCTCCACCAGACACCGCGCTTCCAGCGAGAGGTCCGCGAGCGGTCCCTGATAGGAGTGCTTCGCGATAGCGTCGCACACGCGGTCGACGAACGACGCCGGGTAGTCGCCGTGCGTCTCCAAGAACTCCCGGGCCACTCGCGCACCCTCCTCCGCGTGCACGTCCTGGTCCGCCTCCAGCTTCGCCACGTCGTGAAAGAGCGACGCCACCCGCACCACGTCAACGTCGGCACCCCCCTTTTGTGCGATCTCGACCGCGAGATCCGTCACGTTCAGGATGTGATTAAACCGGTACTCCGCGGAATGCCACGGATACCACCGCATCCGCCCCCCGCCGTCCTCGTTCTCCACGCTCGCCGCGAGGTAGTCCGAGACGAACGTCTTCATCTCCGCCAGTTCCTCCGACGAGACCGGCGAATCCCTTATCTCGACGCCCATCTCACCACCTCCGTTCGAATCCGATACGTACAACTCATTACGTAGATAAACGCTTGTTTCGCTCTTTAGCCTTTTGCAGGCCGCCCACATCCCCCAGAAGAAACCCCGACGCGCTAGTTCGCGCGCTCGCCCGGCAACCGCGCGTCCTCAATCGCGTGCTCGCACTCCAGCAACGCCTCCGTTCGGTCCTCCACGCCGTCGAGGTCAACCGACTCCACCACAGACCACCCGTCGTCGAACACCACCGCCTTCGCCCACGACGCCGTCACCAACACCACCGCCTCGCTCACCGACACCTCCTCCATCGACTCCGCCCGTACCGCCTCCTCCTGCTCCACCGGCACCACCAACTCGAACGCCTCCGACTCGTTCAACGCCGCCACCTCCTCCATACTCAACGCCCGCCCCGGCAACGACTCCAAGACACTCATACCCGTATCTCACTCCCGACGAGGAAAACCACTACGCTCCCCACGCAAAAAGGTTAAAAATTTGACAATAGTCCCGGGCGGATTCGAACCGCGAGAACTCGAATCCGCTCGTCCTCTGGGTGTCGAATCCGCTGAACTATTCGCTCGTCGTTCCTCGCAGAATAGTCCCGGGCGGATTCGAACCGCCGTCATGGGCTGTCTTCCCGGTACGCCTCGTACCGCACCGGTCCAAAGGCCCATATGATTGGCCACTACACCACGGGACTTCCCGTCACCCGGCCCCGCGTACCTCGCAGTTCCGTGGGAACTGCTCACCACTACGGGACTCTGTTTCGAATGTAGACGCGCGGCCGTACAAGAGAATTTCTCTTCACTGATCGCGCGGAAGTTCGACGAGTCCTTCTTCGACGCGGCGATGGCACGGCCGACAGAGCGCGACGACGTTGTCGAGTCGATGGGCGTCACTCGGGTTCTCGAATTCTCGAACGGGGCGGATGTGGTGTACGTCGGGGCGTCGTGGTAGTTGCCCCTCGCTCCGCAGACATCGTTGACACCGATACTGGTCTCGCCTGAGTGCTCGTCGTCGAACCCTCCACCACGTCCGTCCGTATTGAATCGGCCCGCCCGCCCACTGGTGATGCGTCTCCCCGACCACGTGCTCCGACAGCCACGCACCGTAACACGAACTGTCACAGAAGACACCGCGCGAGTTCGCTGCCCGGGAGGGAACGACAGTGTTCCCACTACCGCAGGCTGGACACTCCGTCACGACGCGCTCTCGCTCCGCCGGGTTCTCGGGAAGCAAGCCGTCCGCGTTCTCGACGCAGTCCGAGCAGTACACTCCCTTCTTTTCGGACGGATAGTAGTCGAACGTGTCGCCGCAGCGCTCACACGCAGCAGTCTCTTTTGCGTTCTGGTAGTTGCCGTTTTTCTCGCCGGCCTCGCTGTAACAGTCGTCGCAGTAGGTTCGGCGGGATTTCGGGTCGTAGAAATCGCGGTTGCAGTCTGCGCAGGTTCGGTTCGGGAGTGGGTCGCCGTGGACTTTCGTGTGGTGCTGGCGGACACCCTGTTCAGTAGGAAGCTGTTTCCCGCACGCCGGGCACTCCATACGCCGAACACGAACGCAGCGATATAGTCACTTTCGCCGATTCGGGGTTACCGGTCGGTTTCGTCGCCGCTCTCCACGTCAATTCGGGTGACGTCGCTCGACTCGCTGGTTTGGGTGCGGCCGCCGAAGATGGTGTCGCGGACGTCGCCCGCGAACGACTCCACTTGGGATTTGAGAGTGGAGACTTCGTCCTCGAACGTTTCGACGGAACGTTCGACGTAGTGAACGCGTTCGACCGGAATGCGGCGGACAACGTCCTTCCCGTCGTCCTCGTCGACCTTGAGAATCCAGTGGTCCTGGAAGTACGCGATGTTCTCGTTCTCGATTTCGCGTTCGACGGTTCCCTCGTCGGGGTCGTCGTAGACGATTTTCGCCGTGCCGAGGTCGTCTTCCATACGCCCACTTTGCGGGCGAGTGGTGTATGTGTGGCGGCTAGTCGTCCGCCTGAACGCCTTCGAGTTCCTCGACGAGCTTCCCGCACGCGTCGGCTTCGGGGTCGAAGCAGGCGGGACAGTCGGGTTCGCGGTCGATAATCATGTCGAGGCGGTCCGCGACCGTCTCGTCGATAACGGGTTCGAGCTGTCGCGCTTCCTCCCTGTATTCCTCGACGTCGAGGACGTTCGCGAGGAAGCGTTCGAGGATGCAGTACGTCCCGAGCGCCTCGACCGCGCGCGCCTCGCCGTCATCGGTGAGCGCGGCGCCCTTGTACTTCTCGTGCGTGACGAGACCGCGGTCTTCGAGTTTTCCGATCATCTCGTTCACGCTCGCGGGACTCACGTCCAGGCGGTCCGCGAGCGCGCCCGTCGACGCCGGGCCGTCCTCCAGCTGCTGGACGACGAAGACAGTTTTGAGGTACTGGTCGGCTGTGTTCACGGCGACCACCCCTGTAGGGCGCCGTGAGCACGCGAGACTTCCTGTCTCGTACGGTTCACGCGAACCACCTCGTGGTTCGCGTGAGCACGTCGCGCGCATCGCGTGCGACAGAGTTCACGGCGACCACCCCTGTAGGGCGCCGTGAGCACGCGAGGCCGATGGTATCGCTCGCCTCATTTCCCGCTCACCTCCGTCATACGCGGTCCTCCATGAGGTTCGCGACTTCTTCGACGCCCTCGGCCTCGGCCTGCCGGATGTCGCGAAGCACGCCGAGCAGGCTGTCGCGGGGGATGCTGAACTCCGCGTCGCTCGACTCGATGGCGTCGATGAGGTCGTCGTAGAACTTGTAGGCCGTTTCTTCGCCGTTCAGTTGGTCGTAGAGCACGCCGTCGAAGTCGTCGGGGCGCGTCTGTGCGTACTGGGCGTTCACGAGTGTTTGGATGTCGTCGAACGGAATGCTTTCCGCGTCCAATTCGTCGACGAGGGCTTCGAGGCGTTCGCGGTGACTGTGGGACTCCTCGCGGGCGTCCGCCAGGAGTTCCTCGATGCGTTCGTCGCGTTCGTCCACGGGGAGCCGCTGGTAGTGTTGGTACGCGCGGGCTTCCACGACTTCTTCGAGCACGATTCCGATCTGGAGGAGGCGCGCGAGCTGGTCGTCGGAATCCACGCGGGCGGCGACTGAACTCACGGTTCACCTCGGCGTCCGTCCGTCATACTCGATGGGTCGTTCCGCGCGAACTTAAACGGTGCCGTCCAGTCGCTTCGCGTACACCGCGTCCCGAGTGTCGAACTCGTTCGGCGTCTCCCGCACGAACTCGAACCCGCGCGCCTCGTAGAATCGGCGTGCACGGTCGTTCCCGGAGAGCACGACCAACCGAAGCCGTGACACGGAATCCGGGAGTCGAGACTCCGCCGCGTCGAGCAGTGCGGTGCCGACGCCAGCGCCGTAGTGTTCGGGGTGAACGTAGATGCGGTAGACGCTCCACGTGTCGGGGTCGTCCACCGGCCCGACCTCCACGAACCCGACCACAGCCTCGCGTTCCGCGACGAGGAACGCGGACTTCTCGCTCGCGATGGCGTTCCGGAGGTCGCGCTCCGTGTAGTGCTCCGCGAGGAACTCCGCCACACGCTCCTCGCCGATGAGCGGCGCGTGCGCGTCACGCCACGCCACGGCCGCTATCTCACGAACGCGCGCCGCATCCCCGCGAGCCGCGTCGCGGACGAGGCTGTCGCTCACACCGGCTAATCGCGGCCGCGAAAGAAAAAACCGCTAGTTGAGGCGTTCGTGGATGCGCTGCTGGAGGTCGTCGCGGAGCTCGTCCACTTTGATCTCTTCGAGGACGGGGACGTAGAACCCCTCGACGAGCATGTTCTTCGCCGTCTGCGGCGGGACCGCGCGGTTCTTCATGTAGAAGAGGTCCTCCTCGTCGATCTGACCGACCGTCGCGGAGTGACTGGCTTCCGTGTCGTGGTTGTTGATGATGAGCTTCGGCGACGCGTCCGCCTCGGACTCGTCGGACAACATCAGCGTGTTCTCGCGCTGATAGCTCGAGGTGTCCCAGGCGTCGCGGCCGACGTCCTGCGTGCCCTCGTAGACGGAGCGCGCGTGGTCGTCGATAACGCCACGGGTGACGAGGTCCGCAGTCGTGTGCTCGGCGCGATGCCAGACAGCGCTTTCGAGGTCGAAGTGCTGGTCGTCGTGCCCGAAGAACGCGCCGACGATCTGCGTCTCCGAACTGTCCCCGTTGAGTTCCGTGCTGACCGCGGTCTTCGTCAGCCGACTCCCGAGGTTGCCCTCGATCCAGTGTATCGTACTGTAGGTGTCGGCGTCACCGCGCTTCACGGTGTAGTTGTACGTCTGCTGGTCGAAGTCCTGCAGGCTCCCGTACTGGACGTACGAGTTCTCGCCCGCCGCGACCTCGACGATACCGGAGTAGTACCGCTCGCCGTCGGCTCGCGGTTCGTCACTGCTCGCTCGCTCGGAGTCGCTACGCGACTCCAGCTCCTCACCGGTGTCCTGTCGCTCCAGGATCGTCACGGAGGCGTTCTTCTCGGTGACGACGAGCGTGTAGTTGAACAGCGACCGGCCGTTCATCGTCGTCCGCACCTTCACGTCCTCCGCGTCCACGCCGCTCGGGACGTAGATGACGGTGCCGGTGGTGAACAGCGCCGTGGAGAGCGCAGTCAGTCGGTTCTCGGTGGTGGAAACGACGCTCCCGAAGTGCTCCTTTACGAGCGCTTCGAGGTCCGCGTCGTCGAGCGCGCGGTGGAACGGCACCACGGTCGCGTCCTCGTCGACTTCGAGGTCCTTCTCCTCGGTCTGCTCGTGCGGCTCCACGAGCGCCTCGAAGTCGAGGTCCTCGAGGTTCGTCCACTTCCGCCCCGGCGTCTGAATGACGCTCGGGTAGTCGAGACTGTCCAGTTCGTCGAGCGCGTCGAGGCGTGTTTCGAGGAGCCACTCCGGCTCGTTACGCTCTGCTGCGAGCTCTCGAACCGTCTCCTCGGTGATGCCGTCGTGGAGTTGCGTGCTCATCCGAGACTCCCCTCCATCTCCAGTTCGATGAGGCGGTTGAGTTCGACCGCGTACTCGATGGGCAGTTCCTCCGTAATGGGCTCGATGAAGCCGGCGACGATCATCTGCTTCGCGTCGTCGTCGTCCAGTCCGCGCGACTGGAGGTAGAACACGTCCTCGTCGCCGATTTTACCCACAGTCGCCTCGTGGGCGACATCGACCTTCGACTCGTTGATCTCCATGTACGGCATCGTGTCCGACGTGGATTCGTTGTCGAACATCAGCGCGTCACACTCCACCGAGGTGCTGGAGTTCTCCGCGCCGTCCGCGATGTGGACGAGGCCGCGGTAGTTCGTGCGGCCGCCGTCCTTCGAGATGCTCTTGGACTCGATAGTGGACTTCGTCTCGGGCGCGTTATGGTAGACTTTCGCGCCGGTGTCGATGTCCTGGTCCTCGCCCGCGAACGCGATGGTGATGTGGTTGTCCGTCGCACCGCGACCCTTGAGAATGGTGCAGGGGTAGAGCATCGTCGCCTTCGACCCCATGCTGCCGGACACCCACTCCATCGTGCCGTTCTCCTCGACGATAGCGCGCTTCGTGTTGAGGTTGTACGTGTTCTTCGACCAGTTCTGCACGGTCGAGTACTGCACGTGCGCGTCCTCGCCGACGAAGACTTCGACGCCACCACTGTGGAGGTTGTGCGTGCCGTACTTCGGCGCGCTACAGCCCTCGATGTAGTGGACTTCGCTTCCCTTCTCCGCGATGATGAGCGTGTGCTCGAACTGGCCCATGCCCTCGCTGTTCATGCGGAAGTACGCCTGAATCGGCATCTGAACCGTCACGTCCTCGGGGACGTAGACGAAGGAGCCGCCGGACCAGACGGCGCCGTGGAGCGCGGCGAACTTGTTGTCGCTCGGGGGCACGTTTTTCGTCATGAAGTGCTCCTTCACTTTCTCGGGGTGCTCCTGGACGGCCTTGTCCATGTCCATGAAGACGACCCCTTTTTCCTCCCACTGCTCCTGCATGTTCTGGTAGACGATCTCGGATTCGTACTGCGCGCCGACGCCCGAGAGCGCCTCCCGCTCGGCTTCCGGGATGCCGAGCTTCTCGAACGTGTCCTGAATCTCGTCCGGGAGGTCCTCCCAGTTCTCCGCGCCGCCCCGCGTCTCGATGTCGGGACGGATGTAGGGAACGATCTCCTCGATGTCGAGCTCGGTGAGGTCGGGCTGGCCCGGCCAGTCCGTCGGCAGCGGCATTTCCTGGTAGTGTTCGAGCGCGCGAAGACGCCGCTGCAGCATCCACTCGGGCTCGTCCTTGTCCTCCGAGATGAGACGGATGGTCTCCTCGGTCAGTCCTTTCCCCGACTCGAACGCCGAGCTCTCTTCTTTCTTGAACTCGAAGCGCGCTTCCGTGTCGGTGTCTTTGAGGTGTTCGTCTGAACTCATGATTGTATCTTAGGCCGCGCCGTAGACCTCGTCACGCACCCAGTCGTACCCCTTGTCTTCGAGCTTCTCCGCGATCTCGGGGCCGCCCTCCATCGCAATCTCGCCGTCGAGCATGATGTGAACCGTGTCAGGCTCGACGTAATCGAGGATGCGCTGGTAGTGCGTGATCTGGAGGATGCCGGTGTTCTGTTCGTCGCGCAGGGCGTTGATGCCGTCCGCGACGTCCTGCAGGCGGTCGATGTCGAGACCGCTGTCGATCTCGTCCAGCACCGCGATTGCGGGCTCCAGAATGGCCGCCTGAAGGACTTCGTTCTGTTTCTTCTCGCCGCCGGAGAACCCGGCGTTGAGGTAGCGCTGCGCGAACTTCTCGTCCATGTCGAGGAGCTCCATCTTCTCCGAGAGGAGCTGCTGGAACTCGGCGACGCCGACGTCGCCCTCGTCCGCGGGGCCCTCCATCGGGCTGGTGTCGTAGCCGGCTTCCTCCTCTTCTCCTTCCTCGTCCTCGCCGAACAGGAGTTCCTCGCGCTCTTCGAGTTTCGCGTTGAGCGCGGTACGGAGGAAGTTCGTCATCGTGACACCCTCGATTTCCGCGGGGTACTGGAACGCGAGGAACACGCCGAGCGCGGCGCGTTCGTTCGGCTCCATGGAGAGGAGGTCCCACTCGCGTGCGTCCTCCGGTATTTCGTCGACGTCACCGAAGTCGTCGTCGTCGAGCGTGAGTGTGATGGAGCCCTCCGTGACTTCGTAGGCGGGGTGGCCCGCGATGACCTTGGAGGTCGTGGACTTCCCGCTGCCGTTCGGACCCATCAGGGCGTGAATCTCGCCGGAGTCGACCTCGAGGTCGACACCGTTGAGAATCTTCTCGCCCTCCTCTGCGACTTCCGCGTGTACGTTCTGTAGTGTAAGCGTAGCCATGCCTTCAGTCATCTCGAAGGAGGGGTTTGCGACGCATAATGCTTACGCATCCACGGGTATCACGTTTTCCCAAACAGAAATTAATTTCTTAAAACGGAAAACCCCCTGGTCTTGCGGGGCGGGAAAAGACCGAAACCACTGCCCGACGCACGGCCCGTATGGGTCAGGAGTCCCCCCTCGACGGACGCACCGCGGTCCTCACTGGTGCGAGCGCCGGCATCGGGCGCGCCACCGCGCACGCGCTCGCCGCGGACGGCGCGAACGTCGCGCTCGCCGCCCGCCGGACGGACCGACTGGAGACCATCGCCGACACTCTCCAAACCGAGTACGGCGCCGACACGCTCGTCGCTCCCACCGATGTCACCGACGAGGACGCCGTCGACGCGCTGGTCGAGAACACGGTGGAGTACTTCGGCGGCCTCGACGTGCTCGTGAACAACGCCGGCCTCGCCCGCGGCGACGGGGACGTGGCGGACATGGACACCGACGCGTACGAGACGATGATGGCCGTGAACTGTCACGGGATGTTCTACGCCACCCGCGCCGCGCTCCCCCACCTGGTCGACGCCCAGGGGAACCTCGTGTTCGTCGGGAGTTTCGCCGGACAGTATCCCCGACCGGGAAGCCCGGTGTACGCCGCGACGAAGTGGTGGACGCGCGGGTTCGCGCACAGCGTCGAAGGCCAGTACGGCGACCAGGGCGTCGGCGTCACCGTCGTCAACCCCACCGAAGTCCGCACCGAATTCGGCAGCGAGATGGGTGAAAGCTTCGAGGACCGATTCGAGGAGGGCGAAGTCACGGCCCCCGCGGAAATCGCGGACGCCATCGCGTTCGCCGCACGCCAAGACCAGTCCACCGCCAGCGAAATCGACCTCTACCGCCGCGACAAGTTCAGCGACTGGTAGTCACATGTAACTCCCGAGGCCGGTCTGGGTCTGCCCGCTCTTCACTTCCTCCCACGACACTTCGAGCGCCTCCAAGATGCGCTCGATGGGTCCCTTGAGGGTCTTATCGAGCATCGTGTCCCAGTCCACCTCGAACGCCTCGGGAATCTGATCGGCGTACTCGTAACAGATGACATCGGGGTCGCGCTTGAACTCCCCGTAGAGCGGGTCGGTCTGTGGGTCGAGTCCCTGCTCGGATTCGACGCGCCGCCAGAACTCCGGCTGGACCTTCCGCAAGTACAGCCGCTTCGGCTTCGACCCGCGCTGGAAGTTCGTGCCGAGGAGGAGGTTCGCGTACTTCGCCCCCCGCACCTGCGCCGTGTCCGTGTCGTAGTTGTCGAGGCGCTTCCCGATACCGCCCGGAATCCCGACATCGTCGAGGTCGACGTTACCGGCCTGAAAGTCCTCGATGATGCCGTGCACGTAGTCCTTCACGCTGTCAATATCTTCCCCGTGGACGATGCGGTCGATAACCTCCTTCTGCACCTCCTTCGTAATCGGCGCGATGTCCGAGCGCTTGTACTCGAACCCCGTGATGTCGATGTCGTCCACGTCCTTTCCCTCCTTCCAGACGATGTGGCCCGCGTACCGCTTCTTCTTCCCCGCCTGGAAGAACCGCCGATAGAGCTTCTCGAACTCGATCTGGAACCGGTGGTGGTGCGCGTTGAGTTCGTCGCGCGCGAAGTCGTCGTACCGGCTATTGATGTGCTCCTCAATGTCGAACGAGGTCTCGATGGCCTCGTCCTTCGAGAATTCGGGACCGAGTTCCAGCATCACGCTGTCAGTATCACCATACGCGACTTCGTGGCCGATTTCGTTCGCCGCTTCTTCAGTGAACTCGATGACGTCCCGGCCGGTCGCGGTGACCGCCGCCCCCATCTCCTTGTCGTAGAGCCGGAAGCGCTCCCATCCAAGAACGCCGTAAAGCGACTGCCCGACGAACTGGAATTTACCGTTCCGGCCCGCGAGCAGCGTGTGGTTGTCCTCGACGGTCACACAGTACACGCCGTCGTCCGCGGTGCTTCGACCGCCCGAGCGGTTCATTCGGAACGAGTTCTTCGCTCCCTCCGTGCAGTAGACGCGCCACGACCCGCTGTCGTGATTGTAGCTCGCCGTCTCGCCGAGGTGCGTGCAGAGACGGAGGACATCATCCCGGAGCGTCTCACTCGATGTCGTATATCTCCACGCGTTCACCTGCCGGTCACCGTCACCCGCGACCAGTGTGTCGAGGAACCGACGTTTCTGTTCCTCGTTCGTCTCGAAGACCCGTTCGGGAATCCGCTTCTCGAAGCTGTTCTCACCGCAGAGTCGTTCGAGCAGCTCGCCGAGGAGTCGGGACGTGAACTGGTAGGAGCGGTCGTCGACGTAGTAGTCGAAGCCCATCCGGTCGAGGAGCGCGCCGATACGCGCGTGGTCGTCCGCCGTACCACCATCCGTGACAGCGTTCTGTGCGATTTTGATGGCCGTCGCCGATCCGCGGAACTGTTCTCCGAACTGCTTGTCCTCCGAGGTGTAGACGTTCCCCTCCGTGACGTACCACGCAAGCAAGTCGAGAAAGTCATCACCGTCGTACGTGCGCGGAATCCACTTCCGGCCGGACTCACGGTGGATGTAACTCGTCTCACACACGGACTCGATGTAGTCGCGATGCGCTTCGAACTCCGCAGCCGAGAAGACGTACCCAGTCTTCCCGATGTCGGCTTTCGGAACCCGGCGCGGCGTCCAGCCGAGCTCGGTCGTGAACGTTCGACCGTGAACGGACGGCCGAACCCAGACCTCGTACTCGCTGTCGAGGAGTTCCGTGAGGTCGACTTCCTCCAGTCGGTCGCCATGCGGGACCGTCCAGTCGTGGGGGAGTTCGTACTGCGACGCGGAGTTGAGGTCGCCGGCTTCGACGAACCGGTAGTCGTCCCACTCGACGCCGTTCGTGTCGTTCTGCCGAACGAGCATCCGGTGGTTCGGGGTGACGCGGAAGTCCGTCTTGCTCGTCTGGATGTCCACGAGGTCGCCACGATAGTCCGGGTACGCGTGCGTCTCGACGACGGGCTTCACCTCCATCCGCATCGTCTCCGGGTCGAGCGAGTACACCTCGTCACCCACCTGGAGATCGCGAATGTTCCGCACGCCGTTCGGCGTGAGAACGTCGGTGTCCGACGTGAAGCAGTTCATAATAACCTTGACAGCTGACTGCTGGCGGTCGTAGCGCTCGTAGCCCTCGCTGTCCGGGTCGTGGTCGTTCCGCCGCGACTTCTTCTGCTCGCGCTCCTCGAGGAGTTCGTCCACCATCTCCCGAATGACGCCGTCGGGGTTCTTCTGGAAGTGCGTGCCGTTCGGCGCGACGTACGTCTCGCCGTCGTAGGCGTCGGGGTCGACTTTCGTCTCCGGTGACGCGTTCGTGGTCACCATGCACATCGGATAGAGGCTCTTAAGGTCCAGTACAGTGACGTTCTCGCGGACGCCCGTGATGGGGTCGAACACCGCGCCGCCCTCGTAGTCCTCGGACTCCTGCTGGCCCTTCGACGGCAGCGCGAAACTCCCGTGGACCTTGTGCAGGACGTACATGTCGACCGCGTCGCCGGGCGTCGTCGCGTCCTCGAGTTTACAGCCGACGAAGGACGCGACCTCCTCCCAGAACGGAATCACGTCCTGTTTTCGGTCGATTTCGACGCAGAGTTCCACGTCCCGGACGTTGTACTCGAGGAGGCGTTCGGGGTCTTGCTCCCAGAGGTCGCCGATGTCGCCCGTGTAGCGTTCCTTCCCGACGCCGAGTTCGGTCTCCGCGACGGCGTCCAGTCGGTAGGAGTCGAGTTCGCTGAACTGCGTGCGCTGGTAGGCGTACAGGAGGTCGAACACCACTCGCCCCTTGACGTTCGGGCCGCCCCAGCCGCCCGTCCACACCTCGTTCACGCGGGAGAGGCGGTCGTAGGACATCCCGAGCACGTCGAGGCGGTCGATGAAGTACGGCGCGTCGAAGTCCTCGAAGTTCCAGCCCGTGAGCACGTCGGGGTCCGTGTCCTCGATGTACGCGAGGAAGGCGTCCAGCATCTCTTCTTCCTCGTCGAACGACCGCACCTCGACGCTCGCGTCCGCCTTCTCGTCGAGCAGGTCGTAGTCGGCGAGGTCGTCGGGCGCGGGGACGTTGGCGTCGGGGGCGTCGTAGAGCCACGCGACGTACTCGTCGCGGTAGTTGTCGTGGCTGGTGAGGCAGACGATGGGTTCCTCGCCGTCCTCCGGGAACCCGGAGCGGTCGTCCACTTCGATGTCGAACGTGTTCACTCGCAGGGTCGCTTCGGCCTCGACGGCGTCGACCTCGCCGTGGTGCGCGACGAGCGCGTCGTCCTCCTCCGCGCGGCGCTCGGGGACGCGAAGACCGCTGTTCACGTCCTTGTCGATGAGGAAGCGGTTCGGGAAGAGGATGTCCGCCTCGTAGTGGTCGAAGCGGTCCCGGATGTTCCCGACGTCTCGGGGCGTCCGCCCGAACACCTTTGTCAGTTCCTCGCCCCGAATGCTCTCGTAGCCGTCCTCGCTGCCCGTGATGACGTCGTCCTGCAGGTCGCCCTCGGAGAGGCTGTCGGTGGGCGTGTAGAAGTAGGGGCGGAAGCCGTGGACGCGGACGTGCTCGGGCGTGTCGTCCGGGCGGCGGCCGAAGACGTGGATGACCGGACGTTCGCGGCTCCCTTGTCCCTCGACCGTGTAGTCCACTTGCGTGACCGCGATGTCGACCGTTCCCTCGGTTTCGGGGAGCGCGCCCTCCTCGGCGTCGATGATTTCGTTCACGACCGGGTCGCCGTCCCCGGCGACGTACCGCGCCTCCGCGGCGGGCCGGTCGCCGTCCCCCTCGGCGGCCGCGTCGTCCCCGCCGCCGTCGAAGTCCGTCAGGCTGGCGTTAGGCATTGCTCATTCCTTGGATGTGCTCGCCTAAAAGACCCTGCGTCCGCCGACCGCCGGGGAAAAGGGTTATACCGTGGTACTTCTTATCGTGGGGTGAGGTGACACACGTGTCCGACCACGCGACGACGGGTGACGAAGAGCGCCGGAACCACGTACCCCAGCTGCCGGAGGGGGAGGAGGGTCCGACCGTGGAATCCTACGACACCGAGGACGGGGTCGTACTCTACGACGCGGACAACCCGCTCGCGTGGCTCAAGGCCACGAACGCGATGCCGCTCACCGAGCAGCGATAGCTTTTCTTCCTTCGGACGGCTTCACACGTCCGTGTACAATCCGCTGAAACCACAGACCGCGGTCCCCGACAACGACGACGACGACGAGGACGGGGAGTCCACGGAGGTCCCGACGGAGATTAAACTCCGATTCTGGAAGCTCGTCGCCTTCCTCAACGTCGGTATCCTCCTGTTCGCGCTCGGTCTCATGTTCCTCGCGTTCCGCGGCCTCCTCGTCGTCGGCGGCGGCACCGCACTCGCCGGCGCGGCCATCCTCGCGTACTGCGCGTGGGACTACAAGCGCTCGAAGGCCCGCATCGGCGAAATCGTCGCACAGCGAGACGAATGACGCAGAGCGTTCGCTACGACGGCGACGTGTACGTGCTCGTGAAGGAATCGGCGGAGAGCAGTCTCGTTCGCAATCCAGACACCGGCGAGGAGACGTACGTCCCGAACGACGAACTCGAAGCGCTCGACAGCCCCGCGCTCGAAACCCGCGCCGCCGCCGTCCCCGAGAGCGTGCGCGCCGTCCTGCGTGTCGCCCACGACGACCGCTCGCTCGGCCTCCTCCTCGACCTCCACGAGAACGGCCCGCGGCCCGTCCGCGACATGCTCACCGACTACTCGTTCTGCGAGAGCGACCTCCTCGGCCTCCTCACGGAGTGCCGCGCCGCCGGCGTCGTCGAGGAAGCCACCGTCGCCGGCGAACCCGGATACGGGCTCACCTCGACGGGCGACCGCGGCGTCGCGAAACTCCTCAATCCGCGTTGAGCGCCGGGGTATCGTGCTCGACGTGCGAGCGGTTCGTCGTCGCGTCCTTCTGCACCCGCACGAGGTCGTCCGCGGCGCCGAGCAGGCTCTCGTCGTGACTCACCACGAGAATCTGCTCCACGCCGATGTCCCGCATCGACTCCACCAATTCCACGAGCTGCGAGACGTGTCCCGAATCGAGGAACACCGTGGGTTCGTCGAGAATCAGCGGCGGCATCGGCGCCGACCCCTCGATGCCCTCGGAGAGCAACCGATAGATGGCGCACCGAAGACTGAGGTTGAACAGCGCGCGCTCGCCGCCCGAAAGCTGTTCGGGGTCGAGGCGCTCGCCGTCCTTCTGGTACACCGTCAGCTCGTACGTCCCGTCCAGTTCGATGCGGGCGTACGAGTCGTTCTGGTAGACGAGGTCGAACGTCTCGTTCAGCAGGCGCTCCAGCCGGTCGACGTTCCGCTGGCGTAACTCCGCGCGCAGGTCGCCGTAGAGCGATTCGAGGGACTCCGTCTCCCCGTGCACGTCCTGGAGTTCTTCGACCGTCTCTTCGAGCGCGTCGCGCTCCTCGCGCAACCGTTCGAGCGTGTCGAGGTCCTTCTTCACGCCCCCGATTTTCCCCTGAATTTCGTCCCGCTGCTCGCGGAGCGACTCCAGTTTCTCAGCGACCTGTTCGAGGTACTGCTCGGCCTCCTGCCTGTTCGCCTCCGCGGTCTCGATGCGCTCCTCGTCGTACGCGGCTTCGAGCGACTGCTTGCGCTCCCGGAGTTCCGCGACGCGCTCGCGGCGCTCCTCGTTGCGCTCCGCGAGGCTCTCGCGTTTCTCCGCGACGCGCTCGGCTTCCTCCCGCGCGCTCTCACGCTCTCGCAGCGCGTCCGCGAGGTCGTTCAGGTGTTCGACGCGCTCCGACAGCGACTGCTTCTCCGTCTGGAGGTCACCCAGGCGCTCCCGCCGCGACTCCACGCGCTCCCGCGCCGCGTCCGCGTCCGCGCGCTCTTCTTCGGCCCGCTCCGTCAGGTCGTCCGCCCGCTCGCGGGCGTCCTCGGCGTCCGCGCGCTTCTCCGCCACCGTCTCCGCCTTCGCCTCCCGCAACTCGGCGGTCGACTCTCGCTTCGATTCGAGGTCCGCCACCGTCCGTTCGACCGACGCAAGCTCCTCCGCGGTCTCGATGCGCGCCGAGACCGATTCCAGGTCGTCCTCGACCGACTCGAGGTCCGCTTCGAGTTCACTGACGCGCTCGCGGTGGTCCTCGATGGACTCGACGTGCGGCGACCCGTCGACGGGCTGACCGCACTCGGGACACTTTCCCTCCGCGAGCAGCTCTTCCGCGTCCTCGACGCGCGACCGTGCGGACGCCAACGCCTCCCGAATCTCGGTTCGTTCCGCGCGCAGGTCGTCGCGCTCCGAGTCGAGTTCCTCGCGGAACTCCGTGGCGTCCCCGAACTCGACGGGCGCGTCCGCGAACGCCTCGCGCGCGTCCTCGATTTCGTCGTCGAGTTCGTCGAGTTTCGCGTCGAGTTCCTCCACCTCCTCGGCGGCCGACTCGGCGTCTTCCTCCAAGCGCTCCGCGCGTTCGCGGGCGTCCTCGGCCCGCGATTCGAGGTCGTCGGCGCGGTCCTCAGCGGACTCGGCGTCCTTCCGGTCGCTCGTCATCTCGTTCGCGACCTCCTGAATCTCCGACTGCACGCTCTCGCGTTCCGCGTCGAGATCCTCGCGCCGCGCCTCCACGGCGTCCGCGTCGATGTCCGCCGCGTCGGCGTCCAACGCCGTCTCTGTGAGGAGGGCGTCCACGCGGTCGTCCAGGTCGTCGGCGCGCTCGCGGTGCTCGCGTAGCGTCTCCTGAAGGCTGTCGCGCTCGTTTTCGGTCTCGCTGATGTCCTCGCGGAGGTCCGCGATTGTCTCCCGCACCGAGTCGAGTTCGTCGCGTTTCTCCTCGTACTCGGAGAGCACGCGCTCCGCCTCCTCCTTCGTCTCCCGGGCGTTCCGCTCGTTCTCCTCGAAGCGCTCTATCTCGGACTCGACCTCCGCGAGGTCGGACTGGAGGGCGTTCAGTCGCTCGTGGAGATTCTCGTCTTCGAGGTCGGCTACGTCCTCCGCGCGCTGTTCGAGCCGGCTCCGATACTCCGTGAGCACGTCCTCGACGCCGAGCCGGGCGTCTCCGGCGCGCTCGCGGTACTCCTCCAGTTTCCCGAGCTGGAGGAGGTCGTCTATCATGTCCTGGCGCTCGCTCGGGCTGGCGTTGATGAGCTTGTTCACCTCGCCCTGCCTGACGTACGCGCAGTTCACGAACGCCGACGCGTCCATCCGCAGGAGGTCGGCGACGTGCGATTCCACGTCCGTCACACCCTCGATGCTCCCGGAGGGCGTCGTGAGGACGCAGTCGTGGCGGCCGACGCGGCCGTCGCGGAGTTTGAGTTCGCGTGAGAGTTCGTACTCCGCGCCGTCGTGACTGAACCACAGCGTCACTGCCATCTCGTCCGCGCCGGTCGTCACGACCTCGTCGGCCGTCCCGGCGACCGCGTCCGTCCCGTACAGCGCGAAGAAGCAGGCTTCGAGGAGGCTCGACTTCCCGCTCCCGTTCAGACCGTAGACGACGGTGACGCCGCGGTCGAGCCGCACGTCCTCCGCGTCGTAACACTTGAAGTTCCGAATCCGCACCCGCTCGAACTTCACTGGAACTCACCCATCGCCGCCTGCCCGTCTGTCTCGTCGGCCGCTTTTCTCTCCCGTTCGCCGTCCTCGTCGTCGCTCGCGGGGTCGGGGGCGTCCGCAATCGCCTCCTGAACGCGGTCCTTCACGGCGTCGCGGACGTTCGCGTCCGCGAGCTTGCTCTCCCGGACAGCCTCATCGATGTCGCGTGCGGTCTCGCTCAGTCCGAGGTCGCGCACGCGCTCCCGGACGGCCTCGTCGGGGTCGGCGAAACTCACGTCGATGTCCGCTTCGTCCTCAACCTCGCGGCGGTCGTTCACGCGCGTGACGAGCGCGCCGCGCTCCTCGCCAAACGACTCCACGTCGGCGGGCGTCACCTGCCCTCCCTCGCCCTCGATGGTGACGACGACGACTGCGTTCTCCACATCGGCTTCGCGGACGCGGTCGCGGACGTACGCCGTCCCCTCGTCGCCCTTCAGGTCGAGGTCGAGGAACACGAAATCTCGGGTGTCGACGCCTCGTCGGGTGATGCTCGCGCCGCCGTCGAACGTGACGATGTTGTAGCCGCGGGGGTCGCGTTCGCTCGCGCTCGCGCGCTCGGTCGACCCGCAGTACGTCACCCACGTGTCCAGCACTTCGGCGCGGTCCGGCGCGTGGTTGTCCCCCAGGAGGAACGCGTCGAAGTCCACGTTCGACTCCCCGAGAACGGTCTCGGTCTCCCAGTTCGCGTGCGGGAACGGCGTGAACAGGCCGTGGGAGACCAGCGCGGCGTGCTCAGTGTCTGGGACCGCGAACTCGTAGTCGAGCTGGTCGCGCTTCGACTCGGGGACGTAGTCCAGGCCGTAGAACGTCGTGTCCCCCACTGCGGTTCCCTCGGCGTCGAGTCGGGTGGCGAGGCCGAGCGTCTCGAAGAGGTCGAGCCACTGGCCCTGCCGCGTGCTCTCGTGGTTTCCGACCACCGCGAGGAAGGGGATGTCGTGTTCGCGAAGCGGGGTGAGGATGTCGATGGTGTCGAGGAGGTCGGGAAGTCCGGGCTGGCGGTCGTGGTAGAGGTCGCCCGCGTGCACGACCGCGTCCACGCCGTCCTCGACGGCGTCCGCGACGACGCTCCGGAACGCGTCCGCGAAGTCCTGGCGGCGCACGGGAGAGTGATATTGACGATACCCGAGGTGTGTGTCCCCCGTGTGGATGACGCGCGTCATTGTCACTCCCTACTCCGGCGTTCGCGGATAAAGGTTCGGCGCTCAGACGTCGAGGTGGAGCCCCCGACCTCAAGGAGCGACCGAGGCGTAACGAAGGGGAGCGAGTAGGCCGGAGAGGAAACCGACATGGTACGACGCAACCGGTATACTGCGACCGGCCGACCCCCGAATTATTAAGTACCGATTATTCTTCTCTGAAGTATGGACGTGCGTCGAACCGCCGTCGTGAAACTCACCGTTTCCGACGAGCACCGCGACGCACTCCACCGAACCGCCGACCAATACCTGTACTGTGCGAACCGAACCGCCGACTACTGTTGGTCAAACACCTCATACACCGAGTGCAAGACCAACAAACGGCAAGTTCGAGACGCACTCTACGACGACCTCCGAGCAGAGACAGACCTACAGGCCCAACTCGTCCAAGCCGCCATCCGGCGCGCCGTCGAAGCCGTCAAAAGCGTTGTCAAACGCTGGAAAAAGGGACAGCGTGTCTCCCGGCCGACGTTCACCGCCGAGACGATGGATTACGACACGCGAAGCGCGACCTTCTACCGCAACGAGTGTCGCTGGCAACTATCGAGAACCGAGTCGAACCCTCGTTCGTTCTCCCGGCGGATAGCCCGACGCCCTACGAGCAGTACGTACTCTCCGAAGCGTACGAGTTCCGTGAGAGTACGCTTCGGTACGACGCGGCAACCGACGAGTTCTACCTCCACATCTCGACTCGGCGGATAGACGGCGACGGCGCAGAGGTTCCGGCAGATACCGGGCACCCCGACCAAACGGTCCTCGGTATCGACCTCGGCGTCAACTCGTTGGCCGTCGCCTCCACCGGCCGCTTCTGGCAGGGAGACGACTACGACCACTGGTGTCGCGAGTTCGAGAAGCGACGTGGAGAGATGCAACAGTGTGGCACACAAGCCGCGCACAACGCCCTTCTTCGCCTTGGTAAGCGCGAAGAAGCGTGGCGCAAACAGTACATCCACACCGTCGCCAACGAAATTGTTGCAGAATCCGTCGAACACGACTG
>NZ_JAZHPG010000016.1:0-2891 GCF_036418315.1 Salarchaeum sp. III
TCTTGGCTGGATGTCCTTTTTTTGCTGGGGAGAGTAGAGATTGGGGGGCGAGTCGCAAGAAAACTGGGCGAGTCGCAGGAAAATTCTCATGAGCCCCATGGAGCCCTCGATAGTCGCAGGAAATCTGGACGACTCGCAAGAAAACAGAAAGAGTCGCAGAAAAATTTCAAAGAGTCACAGGAATGCAATCACGATTCGCAGAAAAACAAAAAGAGTCACAAAAAAATCGCAACGAGTCGCAAAAAAGCTAAAAAGAATCGCAGGATAGCCGCGAGAGTCGCAGTAAAACCTCGAGAGACGCAGGATAGCCATAAGAGTCGCAAAATAACTGTTCAGAGTCGCAGAAAAATTCTCATGAGCCCCATGAAGCCCTCCATAGTCGCAGGAAAGCTTGGCGAGTCGCAAGAAAACAGAAAGAGACGCAGTAAAATTTCGTAGAGTCGCAAGAATGCAATCGCGAATCGCAGAAAAACAAAAAGAATCACAAAAAAATCGCAACGAGTCGCAAAAAAGCTAAAAAGAATCGCAGGATAGCCGCGAGAGTCGCAGTAAAACCTCGAGAGTCGCAGGATAGCCGTAAGAGTCGCAAGATAATAGTCGAGAGTCACAATAAAACTGTAAGAGTCGCAGAAAAGCTGGGCGAGTCGCAAAAACCCCCCTGCCCCAGCACCCAGACCACTCTTCCCCCAGCACCCAGACCACTCGCCCCCAAGCCAGCCCCTCTCCCACACAAAAAAACGCAACCCCCTCAGGAGTTGCGTTCCATAATCCTTAAACCATCATCATCAATGCACTAATAACAGAGCCCAAGATCATAAGGACGATAGATGCGATGATAATGATAATGCCGTGGATTTTGCTTCGGCGTTTGATGGTGAAGACACCCATTACAATTCCTGCGATGCCGAATAGGATTGGGATGACAAATAAGGATAGGATGGCGAACACCCAGCCTAGAATCGGAAATATCTTGCCGCCCCCGCCACCGCCGCTTTCTGCTGTTGCCGCCATTTCTTGCTCAGCCGTGCGTGGTAGCTCAGCTTCACATGAATGGCAGGTTAGGTTTCGTTTTGAAACAGAGATTCCGCAAGTTGGACACTTCATATATAATCCTCCATTTATTGAAATAATACCATGTATCCTTTAACATAACCCTTTGTGTAAAATTCAAACGTCCTCATCCTCACACTCCCCAAGTAAAAATCCTTGCGTAAAGTTATCTGAAAATATATACTATTATGAAATTACAGTATTAAGTAGTGAATCATTCCATAAGATATTTATATCGGTAGTCTTTTATCTAAAAGCTTCGAAAGCAGGTACCAAATATGAAGCAACTGTTCTGAAGGAGGTACTCGCGTGTCTGACAGCCAAGACCTCATCGACGATTTAGACAAGCAAATAATCAAGTTTTTGTCTAAAAATGGACGCATGTCATTTTCAGAGATTGCCAACTATCTGGATGTGACCGAAAAGACCGTTCGAACGCGTTATAACAAGTTAGTAGAGGAAGATATTATCGACGTGGTTGGGGTGGTGAATCCGATCACACTTGGAATCAAGGTAGGGGCGATTATTCAGTTGAAGGTTGTGCCTCAACAAATCGATGCGGTAATCTCGGCGTTAAAACAGTTGCGCGTTATTCGCTACATTACTACCACAACGGGCGAATATCAGCTGTTAGCCCAAGTAAACGTTCGAGATTATGAGGAGCTGAGTGAAACCGTCAAAGAGATCCACCAAATTCCAAATATCTCTTCAACCAATGTCATTATGCAAATGGATGTTTATAAAAATACATTTGAATTTTTGTAAAGAAAAGGAGTGGCTAACATGGTTCAGCCAGCAGCTAGTGTGAAAAAGGTTCAGGCGGAAACCCTTTATGAGCTCGAATTTGTAGGAGCGCCGCAATTATCTCCATGTGGGCAAAAAGTAGCTTACATACAGACCGTCATCAATCAGGAGAAAAATTATGAATCTCATCTCTTTATCTATGACCGACAAACAGGGGAATCGGTTCAATGGACGAATGGGGCATCTAAGGATTCCTCCCCGAAATGGTCATCAGATGGCAAATGGATCGCTTTTGTATCAAATCGATCAGGGAAAAATCAAATCTGGAAGATCTCCTCAATAGGTGGCGAAGCCAAGCAAGTTACCCATCTAAAAAATGGTGCGAGCACCCCTGTATGGCACCCGCACAAACAGGCTTTTCTTTTTACAACTTCTCTAAAAGAAGACGAAACCCTGCAAGCTAAAGAGGGAGATGAGGAAAAAGAAGAGCTCCAGCCACTAGTCGTGGATGATATTCGCTATAAGGGAGATGGCATCGGGTTTTTGGATGGGCGAAAAAGTCAGATAGGCTTTTACGACCTAGAAAATGAACAGATGAATCTCTTAACCTCAGAACCTTATAACCATAAGGACCCAGCCTGGTCACCAGATGGGGAAGCGATTGCTTATGTTCGCACGAGCGAGGATGAACCGGGTGCCTACTCTTTACAAGATCTTTTGGTGAAGCCGTTAGGGAAAGAAGCCTACAAGGTGAATCAAGAAAGTGGCGTGTTCAATGTGCCAAACTGGTCGCCGAATGGGGAGGCGATTTCTTATCTTGGTCATAATCGTGAATATGATGGGGCGACCTTAAACCGTGTGTGGATGGTCAGCCTTCAAACTCAAGAGCATACTTGCCTAACAAAAGATGTCGATCTCGAGTGTAGTGATGTGTTGATTTCTGACTTGCATTGGGACAATCCAACACAGGGAGCCGTTTGGGATCAAAGCGGACAAGGGCTGTATGTGCTTGGGACTGAGCGCGGAAATACGGCAATCTACCAAATCGATTTATCTGGTAACGTTTCAAAAGTGTTAGAGGGAGAGCGCCATATTTA
>NZ_JAZHPG010000017.1:0-100039 GCF_036418315.1 Salarchaeum sp. III
GAGCGCGGCGAACTCGATGGAGACGAAGGGGAGCGCGGCGGAGAACAGCGCGAGCACGAGAATGATCGGGAGGGAGGCGATGATGCCGGAGATCGCGCCGACGCGCGCGCCGTCGCGGGGACCGTTCTCTTGGAGGTAGCCGGCGGCCGCGCCGCCGAGGAGGGGTGAGACGCCCGTGAAGGAGAGGACGACCGTGACCGCGGCGCCGATGAGGGCGTTACCGAGGGTGTTCTCTTTCGCCATACGCGTCAGGACGCGGTCCCGGGATAAGTCGGTTGTGTCGGCTCAGGCGCGGGCGGCGGTGACCGTGCGCTGCCAGGCTGCGAGCCAGTCGTCGAGGGAGTCGGCGAGCGTGCCGTAGTCGAGACTGACGGTCGCTGTCGGGATGCGGACGTACTGGTCGAAGTCCTCGGGGAGCGCGGCGTTCTCGACGACGGGAAGCGCTCCGGTGAGCACGGCGATTCGGCCCTGTACGCTCGGGTTCAGGAGGAAGGACGTGAACGCGTCGGCGTTCTCGGGGTTCACGGCGTCCGCGAACCGGCCGACGCCCTCGACGTGCCGGTAGGCGTCGCCGTCGAGGAACTGCACGCGGTACCGTTCGAGGGGGAGGCGGTCGCGCGCGGCGAACAGCGGCGTCGTCGACGTGCCGACGAGCAGCGCGCCCAGGCCGTTCCGGTACGCGGTGCGTGCGGCCGTGCTCGACGGGACGAGGTGGGCGCCGGCGTTGAGGAGCGTGCGCCAGCGCTCGCAGGCGTCCTGAACGCCGAACTCGTGGACTGACCACGCGAAGAACGCGCGGCCGAGCGCGTCCGTCCGTGGGTCCGGAACGAGCGTCAGCGGCGCGTTCGCGGGCGCGAAGAACTCCGCGAACGTTGTCGGTGGTTCGACCTGCGTCTCGTCGTACACGAGACACACGTCGGAGCGCGTGACCGGGAAGACGCGCTCCGCGGGGTCGAACTCGTAGATATCGGGGACCTGGTCGTAGCCGGCCGCGGGCGAGAACAGCTCGTCGGTGCGGTCGCGCGCGGTGGCGAGCGTGGCGGGCGTCACACCGAGGAACGCGTCCGCGTCGACCGCTGCGCCGTGGAGGTGGCGGGCGACGTACGCTGACAGTGCACCCGGCGGCGTCTCCCAGGAGAGCGTAGTGCTCGTGCGCGCCCGGAACTCCTCCGCGAGCCAGTTCCCGGCGATTTCGGCGTCCGGGCTGGACGCGACGAACTCCCGGGTCGCGCCGGCGGTCAGGGCTTCCGGGGGCGTATCGGGGTCCGCACAGCCGGCGAGCCCGGCGAGCGCGCCGGAGGCGAGCGAGGTGAGGAGGGCGCGACGACGCATCACTCGGTTCTCGTCACACGACGACCTTAGGCTTTTACGACTACACCCCGCCGTGCATCGCGTGGTTCTCGTCGTCGACGAGGTTGTGAAGGCGTCGCTCCGAGGAACTGAACTGTCGCTGACAGCGCTCGACCCACGAGGTCGTCTCCTCGATGCTGGGGTGGTTGGCGGTCGATGCGGGCGTAGCGGGTCGTGTCGTACTCTGGCTCATCTAGGTGGTGTGTGTTCGGGTGGGTAGCGGGCGGAACTGGCTGGGGAGTGCTGGCGTGCGGCTGCGAGTACGGATAGCATCACGAGTAAGCCCAAACGCGGGACTATCATAAATGTTCATGCTACTACTGGGTGTTGCCACAATGCTGGATGCTACCACGGATATCGGATGACTTTACCGTCTCCCCGACCAAATTATGCTGTGAGCGAAGAAAGTGGCCGCCGGAACCTCCGGATGCCAAACGACGACGAAGTCTTCGCCGTGGTCTCCCAACACAACGGAGGCAACCACGTCGAACTCAAGTGCGCAGACGGCAAAACACGCATGGGCCGCATCCCCGGCCGCATGAAGTACCGGGTCTGGATCAACGAGGGCGACGTCGTCCTCGCCGAACCCTGGGACTGGCAGGACGAGAAAGCCAACGTCGAATGGCGCTACGACGACCAGGCAGCAGAACAGCTCCGCGAAGAAGGCCACATCGACTAACCCGACTTCTCACGTCGTTTCCCGCCGCGTAGCAACGCGTCTCGCGACGGTGATGCCCGATGTTATTTCCGTCCGGTGTGCGACCGTGTCGTAGACCGATGGTCTCACTATTGCTGATTAGCGGTCTCGCCGCCGCAGTGTTCGTGGGATTCAATATCGGGGGTTCCTCGACGGGCGTGGCGTTCGGGCCAGCCGTCGGCTCGCGCCTCGTTCGGAAAGTAACTGCGGCAACCCTGTTCGTCGGATTCGCGTTTCTCGGGGCGTGGACCGTCGGCCGGAACGTCATCGCGACGATGAGCAGTAGCATCGTGCCCGCGATTCAGTTCACGCCCGCTGCGAGCGTCGCCGTCCTGTTCTTCACCGGGGCGTCACTCCTCATCTCGAACCTCTACGGCGTCCCCGCTTCCACATCGATGACCGCTGTCGGCGCTATCGTCGGACTGGGTCTCGCGACGGGAACGCTCAATCAGGCGCTCATGTTCGTCATTGTCTCCGCGTGGATCGTCGCACCGCTGTTGAGCTTCACCGTCGGACTCGTCATCGGTCGATACATCTACCCGTACCTCGACCGCTACGCCGCATTTACGAAGTTCGACCTCCACTTCATCCAACTCGACCGGTCGGGGCGGATTCCACGCCCACACCTGAACCCGAACGCGACACCACGCGACATCCTCGGGTCGCTCTCCGTGATAGCTATCGCCTGCTACATGGCGTTCTCCGCGGGCGCATCGAACGCGGCGAACGCCGTCGCACCACTCGTCGGCGAAGGCGGGTCACTTACGGTCGACCAGGGCGTCCTCCTCGCGGTGGCGGCCTTCGCTCTCGGCAGCTTCACTATCGCTCGCCGCACGCTCGCGACGGTGGGAGACGACATCACCGAACTCCCAATCCTCGCGTCACTAATTGTCTCCGTCGTCGGCGGCACGATAATCACCGTCCTCTCCTATCTCGGCATCCCCGCGAGCCTCGCGGTGAGCACGACATCCACCATCATCGGCCTCGGATGGGGGCGGGCGAGCCGAGCGGCGACACTGGCCGAGTTAGCGACACCGACGCCCGACAACTCCGACATGGAGCTAGCGACGGGCGCGCTCCTCACCTCGCGGGCCGAGGACGCCCCCGCGAGTCCGACAATCGGAGACCTCGCGCGACACGAAGAACCGGCCGAGAAGCCGGACGAAACACCGAGTGTCCCGGCGGTCGGCGAGGAAGGACCGGCGGACCTCGACGAGCGAAGCCTCTTCGACTCCGGCGCAGCCAAACGCATCGTCACGATGTGGGTGTTGACACCATCCCTGGCAGTAGCCGCATCCTACCCGGTGTTCGTGCTTCTCGTGTGAGCGCCTCGTCCAACTACTGAGCGGCCCGACCGCGGTCACGCAAGCAAGTAAGAAAGCTGGCCTCGGCACTCACGACTCACAATCTATCCATAGTGAATGTGTTTAGCGCGGCTATAGACGCCGCTCAATCCGCAATCCGTTCACTCTCTCTTGCTACTCCTCTCGCATGTGTGCCAGAATTTGGAAGAATCGAAATGCGGGTTCATCGAAGCTCTTCTTTGTTTCTGATGCACGTTCACGGAGTTCACTTACCCGGTTGTTGTACTCGCCGTTGATTACGAGTTCAATTGATTCGTCATAGTCGCTCTCGAACTGTTGCGTCATCTCTTCCAACCCGTCGGTCAGATGACCCTCGGATACATACGGCGACCAGAATTGAAACCTGTACTCCTCGGCATCGTCAAAAACGTCGGTGACTAAGTCGTAGTCCTCCTCGAATTTGTGGAACATACGTTCGAGCGAGTGCTGATAACTCTCATTTCCGTATTTGCTCCACCATCCCTCCTCGTCGGGGGAGCCTGAATATAGTGAGCCTCGGATGTGAGTGACGACCTCACAAGCATAGACCGTCTGTTCCCCGTTTGTTGATTTGACGCCAAGCACGTCGAGTTCCATCTGTCGACCCGCTTCCTTCGAGCGTTGATTGTAGGAGACGAGTTCACAGTCGTTGATGACCCGAAGGTATGCCCCGACAATTAGCTCGCCAATCTGGGTCTGAATCATGGCTCCAAAATGAGGAGTCCAATTATAAACCGATGCTAGATTTGGATGAGTTGAATATGTCCATACAGCCGTAGCCGATAGGCAGTATTTACATGTGCAAGCTAACTCACTAAAAGTACAGAATGAATTTGAAACGTCGAGGAGAACAGGCTTTGCTTATTGTTTTCCTTGTCACTTTGGTCATTACTAGCGCAGTATTGACCTACTTTCTCTATCTAAATCCCGCCCAGCACTTCTCGGAACAGATACTTATTCGGCGAATCGAGGTTCTTGTTGCGAGTTTAGCCCTAATCGCAAACGTGGGGCTGACAGTGGGACTTATTTACATCTATCTCAACCAGAATCGGGTTCTTCGAGACGAGATGTCGATTTTAAAGAGCCAACAAAGGCTGATGCGCTCAGAACAGCAACCGGAGATTGATGGCCCCTACAACGTCCAGATATTTGGCAAGGACAATCAGGGGATTCAATCTGCGGAAAATGGCGATAACCGCCAATACCAACTCTCCGATATAGATTGGTTCCCAGACGGATTGAGCATTACTGGCACTATTGAATCAAGGGATGAGTCTATTACTATCGATGTTGGCGAAAATTCAGAAGAGAATTCCGTAAACCCGCCAGAGAATGGTGTCCGTTTCCTGTTGTCAAACAGTGGAGGAGGGGCTGCCCGGAAGTTCCGGCTGTGGTCTTGGATTATTGTACATGAGGGGCCACATGAAGGGATGTGGGCCCGTTCCCCATTGAAACGATTAGACCGATACTCCTTACATGAGTATGCGGATAACGTGATTCAATCCGGTGAACAGGATATTGCGTTTCAGGGAGAAATCCAGCTTAAATTCCGAGACCCACCAGAAGAAGAGGAGGAGATTGGGACCTTTGGTACATACTCTTTTTCAGAAGGGGTCGAAAAATTGGCGCGGGAGGGCACGAAAGAGATTGAAGTTGTCCTTGAACTCCGTTATGAGGATACATTTGAGGAGGATTACGAAGACCAATTCTTCCACCATCGAGCAAATATCTCTCGAGGTTTGGATTGGGCGGAGTTTGTAAAGGAAGATTATCCAACTGTCCGTTACGTGAACGAATCTGAGCAGCAGAAGTCAGGAATCGAAAAACTCCGTGCAAAATGGGGTAGCTTGAGACAAAGACTCAGCCATCTTCGACAAAGAGACTGAGTTGACGATTATCATAGATATCGATTCCTTCCATACTCCCCCTACAGTCACCATATCCATCGTTGCTATCCATAGGCCTAGGAGCGTCCAGGCGCAATTGTCTGTTGTGAGATACGAATGAGTGATGAAGAGCCACAGCAGACCGAGTGGGAGACCGAGGTCGGCTTGTCCGAGGAGACGACCTACGTCGCCATCTACCCGAGTCGCAAGCACGCCGAGGAGTGGATGGAGGAGGCCGAAGAGCAAGGCTATGGGAGTCGGTCAAAGTACCTCTACGAACTGATACAGGAGGCCCGTGCTGCCCGTCAAGAAGGGTTCCTCGCATACAGTCAGAACGAATCGAAGGTGGAGGAGCTTCAACTGCAAGTCGAGCAGTTGCAGGACGACCTCGAAGACGCTGTGACTCTGAGCCGGGAGAAATCGATATCGAACACGAAGAGTTCGTCACCGCGTTCCTCACCGACCGCTACCAGGAATTCGAACGCATTCTCAAGGAAGTCACCGGAAGCGGTGTCCTCACGGGTATCGTCAAAGACGCCGTCGAAGAGCAACTGTTCGACCTCGCGGAAGAGAACAAGGTCGAGTATAAGCAGGGGTATGGTTGGCGACTCGCCCACGACGACGCCGACGCGGAGGTAGTCGAGGCATGACGGAAAGACCCGCGAAAAAATTTACGAGAACGAGCACGACGCAGTCAATGACTTCATCGAGCGGAAGCGCGACATGGGGCGGAGTCGTCGAACGCTCAACGCCTACTCACGGACGCTGAAATCGTTCTTTCACGAGGAATTCCCTGACCTCGCACCCGAAGACGTCGAGGTGCGCCACATCGAGGACTACGTCGGGAAGCTCGCTGCCCGTAACCTCTCACAGAATACGAAGCGCAGATACCTCGAATCCCTGTCGTCGTTCTACGGGTGGACGATGAAGCGTCCACGGTTCGAAGACATCACGGGGAACCCGGCGGCGGTAGTCCTCGAAGACATCCCGCAGAAGTACCGCCAGCGTCCCGACTGCGCGACGTGGGAGAACGCGAAGAACATCGTCCACAACATCGCTGATCCGCGGAACAAGGCGATTGCCGTCATCCTCGCAAAGACGGACTGCCGGATTCGGGAGGCACTCGAAATCGAACGGGACGACCTGATGCTCGACGACGGTTTCATTCGCCTCCGTGAGCGCAAGGGCGGGAGTCAGACGGTCGTGCCCGTGGACGAGGAGGTGAAACACGCCATCAAGCGGTATCACCTCGTTCGCCCGGACAACGACTCCGAGTATCTGTTCCTGAGCGTCCGGGGGAATCGGGTGAATACAACGCAGGTGCAGCGGGCCGTTCGAGACGCCGCGGTTGAGGCAGGCGTGATGAATGAGGGTGAGACGCGCTTCCACCGCAAGTTCACGCCTCATACGTTCCGAACTGTTTTCACCACCCTCATGCGCAACCAGGGGATGAAGGACCACATTCTCCAGCACATTCGGGGAGACGCGAACAACCGAACGATGGATGTCTACACCCGCGTCGACCGGAACGGCGCTCGGCAGGAATATCTTGAGTGCATCAAGTCTCTCGACTTGTAGTGTGACTCTCGACTAATCTCGTCGTTCTTCAAGACCGCGAATAATCAGTTCACCGCCCTTCCCGAACATCTTACCGCGAATCTGCTCGAACTGTTCTGGATTCTCCTCTGCAAATCGTTCGATAGAACGACCCACCGCGGGACGTACAGGACCGTCAATGACTTTGGGACGATCTTGCATCATATCCGCTATCGGTGTTTCGACCATACTGTAAGGTCACGAACTGCTGTTTGAAGAGGATTATGCCGATACTCAGGTGTCCCTTCGCAGAGACGCGAAGAGACTCGTTCGTCTGACGGTCCACGACGTGGGTCCCTGTGTTCTATCGGACATCCTCTGCACCGGGAGAGACGACGAGCGTCTTCGGTCTGAGGGAAACGAGAATCGTTGTGTCTTCTAACTGTCTCAGAGCGCACCGCTCCACGTCAGGTATGCTATGGCCGCGACGGGGATTGACGAGTATGCCCAGGCCAGCGTGTAGTACCATCCGGGGAGTGATTCATCGAATCCGTATGTGTAGAGGGCGAGGCCAGCAACGAGAAGTCCGATATTCGCGTACCAAGTGAGCCAGTCGCTGACGAACGAGTAGTCGTATAAGTGAATGTTGATGGCTGCGACATTCGCCCAAATGGCAGGCCGGCTAATGTACTGTTTCTCAACGAGCAATCCGAGTAGTATCAGCGCAATCACGTCCAGATTCTCGATGACGACTGGAGGAAACATCTCAATCCACATACCTCGTACTTGTTGAGTGTCAAGATAATGCTTGTCCGAGCGGAGTGAATCTAATCGTAGTTTGAGCCCGTAAACCGCTTAACTAGAGCCCATCGGTGTACCTGCTTTCGCGTCTTCTATTCGCCTTTTGATTACGACTGTCCTCTCTCAGAGGGTAGCAGACGTGATTCTCTAACGTTCGTTCACTTCTTTCCCGAAATGTATGGATAGAACGCTGGCCTCGGCACTCACGGAAGCTCCGGTTAGTATTAACTATAAAAAATTTGAGTATTGTAGCTATGATGCACAGAGCAACGGAGGTATCGTTAGATGACTGGCTGGAAAGAGAATATGGGTATGTCGCAAGACACCGGACTGGTGAAGATCTACGCGCCGATGAGCCACAAGGAAACGTGGCAAGAAGAAGCGGACGAGAAAAATTATAAGAGTACTAGTAAGTACCTACACGAACTGATTCAAGAGGCACGGGCAATCAGAGAGGAAGGCTTCCTCGCGCCCCAGGGCAGCGACCAGGAAGTCCAGCGGCTCAAGAAGAAGATCGAAGAGTTGGAAGACCGGTTGGCACAGGCAAAGCAGCAGAATCGTGACTCGGTGACGATTGACGATGCCGCGTTCCTGAAGCAGTTCCTCACCGAGGAGTATCAGACGTTCGACGAAGTGCTACAGAAGGTCGTCGAGAGCGATACGGTCGACGAATTGCTTCGAGAACCGGTCGAGGACGAGCTCTACTTCTTGGCTGCTCGTGAGGAGGTCGAGTTCGAGCACGGGCACGGGTGGCGACTTGCTGGAGGTGATGAGTAATGGCGGACGACTGGTACGAGACGGTCTACGAGAACAAGCACGACGCCATCAACGACTTCATCAAACAAAAGCAGACGACGGGCCGTAGTCCTCGAACCCTGAACTCCTACAGCCGAGTGTTGAAGCGGTACTACCACGAGCACTTTCCTGGCCTGACACCGGAGGAGACGGAGGTACGGCACATCGAGGAGTACCTGCGTATCTTGGATGATCGCGGAGTCAGTCAGAACACGAAACGCCGCTACCTCGAATCGCTGTCGGCGTTCTTCAGCTACGCGATGAAGCGCCCCCGGTTTGAGGAGATTACGGGGAATCCTGCTGGTGTCGTTTTGGAGGAAATCCCGAAGCAGATTCGGCAGCGTCCGGACTGTGCGACGTGGGGGAACGCGAAGAAGATCGTGAAGGCGATTCCGAACCCGCGGAACAAGGCAGTCGCCGTGTTACTGGCCAAGACCGGATGTCGTTTGGAGGAGGCGCTGGAGATCAAGATGGACGACTTGATGCTTGAGGACGGCTTCGTCCGACTGCGAGAGCGGAAAGGTGGGAAGCAGACAGTGGCGCCGATTGACCGTGAGACGATTCGGACGATAAAGCGGTTCAAGTTGATCCGGCGAGACACAGATCTGGATTATCTGTTCGTGAGTATCCGTGACGACCGGTTAACGAAGACGGTGATTCAGCGTGCCGTGCGTGAGGCGGCGGTCAGCGAGGGCATCATGGAGGACGGCGAGGATCGGTTCCACAAGAAGTTCACACCGCATACCTTCCGGACGGTGTTCACGACCTTGATGCGGAATCAGAGGATGAAGCAACACATACTCCAGTATATCCGTGGGGATGCGGAGAGCGAGACGATGGACATCTACACGCGGGTCGATAGAGACGACGCGCGGGAGGAGTACCTGGACTGCATCAAGCCGCTGGGTTTGTAGCTACGCAGATCCGGATGGGAAGCTCAGGGCGGGAGGTGTCGGTCGTAGATGTTCCGGCGATGCCCGACAGCTTCGACAATCAGGCGGTCGTCATCCCGATTCCACGTGATGATCGCGCGGTAGTCGCCGGCCCGGAGTTTGTAGTAGGGATAGCCGGTAAGCTTCTCTAGTCGGTGGGAAGTCCAGTCTTTCGCCTCGTCAAGTTTCTTCACCAGTCGCTCTTGTGCTTCGCTGTCGAGGCCTTCGAGTAGGTCGAGCGCTTTCGGCGTCCACTCGACCTCAGTCATCGATGCCGAGACGGTCCTTCACGTCGTCCTGTGAAACCGTGTCGCCATCCTCGCGCTGCTTGCGGCTCTCGGCGAGATGCTCCAGTGCCTCCTCGGAAAGTTGTGTCGGCGGTTCGACGGCGTCACGGAGTGCGTCGCGGATGAACTCGGATTTGCTCGCGTACCCGCGTTCTTCCCACACGTCGTCGACCTCGGCGAGAAGCGTCTTTGGGACTCGAACGTTGATCTTCTCCATCTCTCCGTCCGTGCCAGCGTCACTGTCCGTGCTCATATGCTGTGATACGGATGTATTACACAAGAAGGTTCGCTCTCCGAACGAGACGAGAGAATCCGCTTAGTGAACTCCTGAGGATAGGTTGATAACTGTGACACGGCAGTCACCGATTTCTCGGCGACGGGCTCTGATCGTTGGCGGTGCGGGTGCTACGAATCCATTCACAGGGTGTTCAGAACGCGGAGATGGTGATATCAAACCAGGAGCCCCGAAGCGTAATATAACTTTGGGTAATTCTAATACGGCCCTGTACTAACTTTTGGAGAAGCTCTCAGTATTCCTCTTTCATATTGTCTGAAGCCCCGTTGTAACCTTCGATGACGTCTCTGAGGATGCCTTCAATATCTGCTTCTTCATCTGTATGATTGGCGCTAATTCCAGCATGATATTTTGAATCCTCCTGATTGATTGAGTTACCTACTCATAGATCACAGATAGCTTTAATGCGGTTTTGCCGTCTTCTATTCCTCGGTTCTCTAGCAGGGTTTATACTAACTTCTCTAGATGCAGCCGGCCAGGCAGGAGCAAGCGGAGCACAGATAAACAATACTCAGGCCATGACCCAGTTCATAATGTACACTACCTATTCCGCATACCAGTGTACACCAGAAGCCGGAGGCTTCGAGAAAGGTACAACTTTTGGAGGAGGGACTTACTGGGGATCATGGACAGAAGTAAGGGATCAGACAAACCGGCATGGAGACTTCGAAAAATTAAATGCCTCCTACGGAGGTAAAGAACTGAACTGCTACGGCGTAGAAAACAAACTCCCGCTCTCACAGGGGGCATGGGAAGAAGTAGAAGAAGGGATCCGTGAAGACGACTTCTGGATAAACGACCAGGAAGGAGAATACTCCAAAAGACAGTTCACTATAACCGAGAAAAACTCAGGTCCTCAAGGCGTCCAATTAGGACCATGCGTAGCGTATAATGAAGAAAGTAGTGGTGTTAGTGTAGACTTTACGTTCTATGTTACGGATGAAACAGTTCCAAATATAATCAGATACTATCATACTGGGACAAATAATCCGGTTGATCCAAATCGAGGTCTAGGTATGACTGAGGTTAATGATTTTCAGGGAGGGAGTTCTTTGAGTCCGAGTGACTGTATGTTTCCAGATGATGGCTATGCAGGATTGACAGATGAAGGCCCTATAGGTACTTTAACCGTTATAGGAGCTGATGGCGCTTTACAGAGAAGCACTGAGGTAGATGCTTTCGGCGAAGTTGACAATCTTATTGGTGGAGGAGACGGTTGGGATAATCGTGATGTTAAGGAATGGAAGCTCTGCCCAGGAACTAAAGGATATATTCAGGTGAATACAGGGAAAAACAGTAACGAACAGGGGCCCAGCGGCAATTGGAATGATAGAGGGTCTCAAGATTATAGTGTTGAATATGAAAGATTTCCTGGGAGTCCTGATATAGAGGCAGCGGGTAGTGGTAAAGCAAATACGATCCATCCTTTCATAGTCCTTACTGAGCATAAAACAGGTTGCTAACTTACACCCAAAACTTCTGCGTATTCTTCATCTATCTCTGGAGATACATCATTATACCCTTCAACTACTTCTGTTAAAACACCTTCTACGTCTGCATCACCGTCTATATACCCGTGACTTTCATCTGACATTGGTTTTGTATATGAGTCGTCTTCTATAACATGTGCTTGTAGACTTAGCCCGTCTTCAAGTTCTAACCACGCCAAATACACTGCTTCATGTTCTTCACTGTATGCATCGAATCGTTCTTCAAGTATTGCAAGTTCCGGGAATTCTTCCAGAGTGTAGTTTTCTTGTGGGAGTTGTTCACCAAGTTCTTTGAATTCTATCCAACCTTCATAGGTATCATCCCAGTATCCTTCTAGTGTCTGTTCTGCCTGTGATTCGTCTTCTTCGTATTTCTCGGGAGCATCTCCGTTGGATCCATCGGTTGTGGTAGTGTTACTTTCTTCTGTACCGGTACCGTCTCCCTCTGTAGCTGTTGGATCGCTTCCTCCTTCAGCTCCTGGTTCTTCTGTAGGTGTTCCTGTCGTACTTGAGCCAGAGTTTCCGTTATTGTTTTCGTTGTTGTTACCTGAGCATCCGGCCAATATTCCGATTCCGATGAGTCCACCAATCCGTACAAAACTGCGTCGTCTCATCAATTACTTGTGTAGTGTCAGGCAATGATTAAGTAGTTTCGGGGTGATTAATGGCCGGTGTTTCGCAAACGTGGTGCCAGTTTTGTGGGTGTGTCTAAACTCTTACCAACAGGATGGAATCTAGAACCTCTCTACGTTGATTTCCGGAAGTTGTGGGACGAATAACGGTCCCACAATCGAAGGCCTCGGCACTCATAGGGCTCGTCGTTCCGCGGGTGCCAGCCCGGGTCGGAGCGGTGGCATCGTCATCGGCCGTTCGGACGTAGCGCGTTCCGCCGTTTAGGGGTTTCCTAGATGCCGGTGGGCGCGTCGAGCACGGTCGTCTCGACGCCCCAGTCAGTCGCGAGGTCCGCGAGCGCGTTCACGCCGAAGGTTTCGGTGGCGTAGTGGCCGGCGAGGTAGACGTGGACGCCGGCTTCCTTCGCCTGATGGTAGAGCTTCTGCTTTCCCTCGCCGGTGATGAAGGCGTCCGCGCCGCGTTCGACGGCGTCGTCGAACCAGTCCGCGCCGCTCCCGGTCACGACCGCTACGTCCTCGATTTCGCGGGGGCCGAAGTCGAGGTGGCGGACGCCGCCCGCGCCGTGGTCCAATTCGGTTTCGAGTGTCTCCCGCACGCTCGCGGGGTCGAGCGCGTCCGCGGTGCCCGCGAGTCCGATGTATTCGGGTCCCATCGCGCCGAAGCGCTCTCGGCCAGCGAGGCCGAGGAGATCCGCGACACCGGCGGCGTTCCCGAGTTCCGCGTGGCCGTCGAGCGGGAGGTGAGAGACGTAGAGCGCCACATCCTCCCGAATCAGGGGTTCGACTCGGTCGAAGTCGCGGCCGGTCACGCGTTCGATGCCACCCCACGACAATCCGTGGTGTGTGACGAGGGCGTCCGCATCCACCGAAACAGCGCCTTCAATCGTCTCCACGGCCGCATCTACCGCGAACGCGACGCGTTCGACCTCCCGGTCGCCGCTCCCGAGCTGGAGGCCGTTCGCGCTCGCGTCGATATCCGCGTAGTCGCTCGTCCGTAGTTCCTCGTCGTACCGCGCCGCGAGTTCGGAGACGTCCATACCGGCACATGGCCCGCCCCCGGCATAGGTGCGGCGAACATTCAAGTACGAACCCGCGGCCAACCGGGAGCGTGCAGTAACAGTCAGTCCGGGGCGTTCCGCGGTTGCGCGTCACACCGCCCCGGAAGCCCGCGAGTGACGCCTGTTCGCCCTTACTCGCTGGCGGCGTGTGCGAACACGAAATCCCGAAGGAGCTTCGCCCCTAGCACCGCGGCCTGCCCGTCATCACGGTCGTTCACCTCCACGATATCGAACGCTGACGCCACAGGGGCGAGGTCGCGGACGAGCCGCCGCATTGTTCGACTGGAGAGCCCACCCGGTTCCGGCGTTCCCGTCCCGGGTGCGAACGCCGGGTCAGCGGCGTCCACGTCCACCGAGAGGTAGACCTCCTCGGAGAGCGACGGCGACCACGACTCGACCTCCGCAGGCTCCACGACAGTCACGTCGTCCTCGCGGGCGCGCGCCCACTCGTCCTCGCTCCCCGAGCGCGCGCCGACGATGTACGCCTCGTCCGCCACTGAGAGCGCGTGCCGCGTCACGGTTGAGTGACTCAACGTGTTCCCGTCGTACTCCTCGCGGAGGTCGAGGTGAGCGTCGAGCGCGACAAACACGTCGGGGTCTATCGCCCGCACGCCCGCGACGGACACCGTGTGTTCGCCCCCGACGAGCAGCGGCACCGCGTCGTCCCACACCACGTCCGTGAGCGTCCCTCGAAGGTAGTCGAGGTACTCCTCGGCATCGTCCCACGCGCGTACGTCGCCCGCATCGTGTACGCCGAGCGTCGAGAACGACTGGTCCGTCCGGTGGTCGTAGTCCTCGAACGTCCGCGCGAACGTTCGGACGCGGTCCGGCCCGAACCGCGTCCCCGGCTGAAAAGACGTCGACACGTCGAGCGGTGCGCCGACGACCACGTACTCCGCGTTCTCGCGGTCGGCGGTCGCACCGGGAAACATCTATTCGAGGACTTTCCGCTTCCCCTCCCACTCCAGGTACTCGATCTCGTCGTCGGGGTCGACGGAGATGTCGTCGGGGAGTTCGATGGTGATAGTCTCGTACGTGTCGAGGTCCATCACTTGCACGACGTTCTCGGACTCTTTCGCGACGACCTGACCGCCCTTTCGGTTGACGATGGGCACCCAGACTTTCGCGTCGACAGGCTGGCTGAAGCTCCGCTTCTTCTCGTCGAAGACGCCGCGGGCCTCGACGCGCGCCTTCGCACTCCCGTGCTTCCCGGGCTTCGCGGTGGAGTACGCGTCGATTTTGCACGCCGCGTCGTCGATGATGACGTAGTTCCCTTCCTGGAGTTCGCGAACCTGCTTCTGCTCTTTCGCCATGCACCCGGATTCTCGACGTGCGAGTATAAACCGTTTGGAACGCGACGACCGTCCTACGCGCGGAGGACGGCGCTCACGCGCTCCAATCCGTCTTTGAGTTCGTCGGTCGGCAGCCCGAATCCGATGCGGACGTAGTCGTCGTACCCGAAGCAGTCCCCGGGCGCCAGCACAACGCCCGCGTCCTCCACCACCGTCCGACAGAACGCCCGCGAGCCATCGTACTCGCTCGGAACTGTGACGAACCCGTTCACGCCCGTCGGGTCGTGCCAGTCGAGGCCGTGCTCGTCGAGCCAGTCCGCGACGATGTCGTGGTTCCGGGACGCGACCGCGTGGTTCTCCGCGAGGATGTCAGATTCCTGCTCGCCGAGCGCTTGCCGGGCGACGTGCTGGCCGAAGGCACCGGGCGAGATAGTCGTGTAATCCTTCCACTCGACCGCGGCGTCCACGACCGCTCGCGGACCGCACAGCCACCCGAACCGCAGGCCCGCCAGTCCGTACGACTTCGAGAGGCTGGACGTGCTAACTCCATAGTCGCCCAGGCTCGCCACGGGCGGCATCGGGTCCTCGGCCAGAAGACGGTACACTTCGTCCCCGAGCAGGTAGGCGTCGTGCGCGGCCGCAACCTCGTACAGTTCCTCGACGGTCTCCGCGTCGTGGTGGCGGCCGGTGGGGTTGTTCGGGTTCACGAACGCCACTACGTCCGTTTCCTCTCGAACCGCGTCCCGCACCGCCTCAATGTCCAACTCCCACGTCGGCGGTTCGAGCGGGACCTCGGTCACCTCCCCGATAGTATCGGGGACGGCGGTGAGCGCCTGGTAGGTCGGCGTGACGACGACCGCGTGTCCCCCTTCGTCCATCAGTGCGTGGTACGCGAGGAAGTTCGCCTCCTGCGCGCCGCACGTGAACGCGAGTTCGTCTTTCGTCCGATTGTGCCGGCCCGCCACTTCTTCTCGGAGTTCGGGGTCGCCGTCGGTCGGGATGACGTACCCGAGCTCGCCCGGGTCGGTGTCGAAGCGCTCGCTGTCGAGACTCCTGATACCCGACTCCGCGAGCATGATGTCCGCGTCGTGTTCGTACTCGTCGAACCACCGTTCCAGGTCGAACGTCGCGATGTCCATACCCGATACAGGAACAGAACCGGGAAAAATAGGCGGGCGTCGCCCGGCCCGCGTCACCTGTCGCGTATCATCAACCCGAGTGAAGCGAGGAACGTGATGACGCTGGCGAGTAGGACGACCGGAACGACAGTCCACCGCTCGTTTACTGTGTAGAGAAGTCCCGCGAGCAGCACGAGATAAATCGAGACGAGAAGCCAATTCGTCGGCGACCTGTATTCTTCCATAGTATCTTGGGTGGTTGTTCAAGTGGTATTTTATTTGTTTCTGCGCTCGCGGAGGCTCTGTCGCGTGAACTGCGGGGTCGCCTGCAACCGCTTTCGCTTCCGGAACGACCGGTAGAGGTAGAACGCGGTGACGGCCGCGAGCCCCGCGGTCACGGCGGCCGCGCGGAGGTGGGCGTCCGCGTACAGGTAGGACGTGGAGAGCACGGACACCGCGAGCAGGAGGCCGAGCACGATGCGTTTCCCGAGGCGGTCGATGACGTCGTTCGAGTCCTCGATGTCGGCGCGGACGTAGAGGTCGTCGCGGTCGATGCGGTCGAGCGCGCGTTCGAGTTTCGGCGGGACGCGGACGGCGGACTGCGCGGACCGCGAGAACTGGTCCGCGGTCTCCTCGACGACCTGGCGCGCGCCCTCCTCGCGATAGCCGGTCTCCCCGAGGTAGTCGGTCGCGACCGAGACGAAGTCGAAGTCGGGGTCGAGCGTCACGCACACGCCCTCCACGACCGTCGCCACCCGGAGGACGAGCGCGAGGTTCGCGGGGAGGCGGAGCGGGAAGTCGTAGATGGTGTCCTCGACTCGCCCCACGATTTGCTGGACGCGGTAGGTCTCGATGGATTCGCCGCGAGCGTCCCGAATCGCGAGCTCCATCACCTCCGCCATCGTCGCGCGGTCCGCCTCCGGGCTGAGCGTCCCGAGTTCGACGAGCGTGTCGAGGATGGCTTCGATGTCCTGGTTCGCGACCGCGATGTAGAAGTCGACTATCTTCCGCTGGACGAACTCGTCCGCGCGCCCGCTCATCCCGAAGTCGTAGAAGACGATGGTGCCGTCGTCCTGCACCGCGAGGTTCCCCGGGTGGGGGTCGGCGTGGAACACGCCGTCCTCGATTATCATCTGGAGGTACGCGCGCTCCAGCGTCTCCGCGACCGCGTGCCGGTCGACGCCGCGTCGTTCGAGTTCCGCCACGTTCGAAATCTTCGTGCCCGGGACGTACTCCATCGTGAGCACGCGGTCCGTCGAGTACGCGTCGTACACGTCGGGGATGGTAATGCGGTCGTTCCCCGCGAAGTTCCCTCGAATCTCCGCGAGCATCTCGGACTCCCGGTCGTAATCCATCTCCTCCCGAATCGTCTTCGCGAACTCGTCCGCGAGGTTGTCGAGGCTGAACGCGCGCGCCTGCCCGACGAACCGCTCGACCAGCGGGAGCGTCCACCGAATCACCCGCAAATCGGCCTCCACGAGGTCCTCGATGCCCGGCCGCCGGACCTTCACCGCGACCGGGTCGCCGTCGAGTTCCGCGGTGTACACCTGGCCGAGGCTCGCGCCGCTGATGGCGTCCGCGTCGAAGTCGTCGAACGCCTCGTCCACGTCGCCCACGTCCGCTTCGAGCACCTCGCGCGCCTCGTCCCAGTCCGCGGGCGGCACCTGGTCCTGCAAGCCCTCCAGTACGTCCACGTACTCCGGCGGGAGGATGTCCGGCCGCGTGGAGAGGAGTTGACCGAGCTTGATGAACGTGGGACCGAGCGTGAGCAGGCTGTCGAGCAACCGCTGGGCGCGCCGCACCCGCATCTCGCTCGTCACTCGGCGACGCCCCCCGAACACGAGGTATTTCCGGCGGTCGCGGAGGTACGCGACGATGAGTGGGAAGAACTGCCAGAGCACGACGACGAACCGTCGGTACGCGCGCAGCACCGCCACCGTCAGCCCTCGATGGCTATCTCGCGGCCGCGCCCCGTCTTCGGGAGCGTCACGGTCAGCACGCCGCCGTCAATCGACGCCGTCGCGTCCGCGTCCGTCGCGTCCGGCGGAAGCGGGAGGTCCGCGTCCAGGAAGAGCGCGCGGTCCTCCCGGTGGTAGGAAAAGCCCTCGGGGGCGTCCTTCTCGCGGCGCGCCTCCACGCGCAGTATGCCGTCCGCCACGCGCACGTCGGTGGTGTCGGCGGTCGCGCCCGGGACGTCGACGACGACCCGGTAGGCGTCCTCGGATTCGAGGAGGTCCACGGAAACGGCGTCCGGCAGTTCGCGGAGCGCGTCGCGGAAGCCAGTCATACCCACGCCTTCGCGCGCCGGGTCGAAAAAACCGACGGGCGTTCCGCGACCCGCTGGCTTTAGACGGCCCACGGCCCAATACGGGGGTATGAACGCAGACCGCCACGAGGCCGGGTTCAAGAACCGAACCCGCCTCGCGGACGCCGTCGACACCCTCCGCGAGGTCGTCGACCCACACGGCCGCGCGGAGCGCGTCCCGCTCGCCGACGCGGACGGCCGCGCGCTCGCCGAGTCCGTCACCGCAGCGCGCGACGTACCACATTACGACCGCGCCGCGATGGACGGGTACGCCGTCCGCGCCCGCGACACCTTCGGCGCGGGCGACCGCTCGCCCGCCGTTCTCCGCGAAACCCAGGGCGACGTGGGGTCGGATGAGGCTGTGCGCGTCCACACGGGCAGCGCCCTCCCCGAGGGCGCGGACGCCGTCGTGATGGTCGAACACCTCACCGAGGTCGGCGACGAAATCGAGGTGTTCGACGCCGTCGCCGAGGGCGAGAACGTCGGTCCCGCCGGCGAGGACGTATCGGCGGGAACGCCGCTGTTCGACGCCGGCCACCGCCTCCGCCCGAGCGATTTAGGCCTCCTCCGCGGCACCGGAGTCGATGCCGTGGACGTGTTCGAGCGCCCGTCGGTCGCGGTGATTCCGACGGGCGAGGAGCTCGTGGACGCCGACCCCGGGCCGGGCGAGATGGTGGAGACGAACGGCCTCACCGTCTCCCGGCTCGTCGAACGCTGGGGCGGCACGAGTCGATACCGGGACGTGGTGACGGACGACGCCGCGGCGCTCCGCGACGCCATCGAGCGCGACCTGGACGCCGACATCGTGGTGACGACGGGCGGGTCGTCGGTCGGCGAACGCGACCTCGTCCCCGACGTCGTCGCCGACCTCGGGGAGGTGCTCGTGCACGGCGTCGCGCTCAAACCCGGCCACCCCGTCGCGTTCGGCCGCGTCGAGGGAACGCTCGTCGTGATGCTCCCCGGCTATCCGGTTGCCTGCATCGTCAACGCCGTCCAGTTCCTCCGACCCGCAATCGCGTGGGCCGGCGGCTTCGAACCCACGCCCCCTCCCGGTCGAGAGGTGACGCTCGACCGGAAACTCGCGAGCGAACCCGGCACGCGGACGTTCGCGCGCGTCACCGTCGCGGACGACGTGGCGACGCCCGTGCGGACCTCGGGGTCGGGCATCCTCTCCTCGGTCGCGCTCTCCGACGGCTGGGTCGCCGTCCCCGAGGACGTGGAGGGCTACGCCGCCGGCGAGACTGTCACCGTCGAATTCTGGGAGGGCGAGCGATGACCCGCAAGGAGTTCCGCGACCTGTCGTCGATTGCGGAGGCGCGCGAGGTCGTTTCCGGCCTCGATATCTCTCCGGGAACCGAACTCGTCCCGCTGGAGGACGCCCGCGGCCGCGTGCTCTCGGAGCGCGTGGACGCCGACCTCGACGTTCCGGGCTTCGACCGCGCGTCGATGGACGGCTACGCGGTGCGCGCCCGCGACACGTTCGGCGCGACCGAAGCAGATCCGGTCGTCCTCGACCGGATTGGGACTGTGCACGCGGGCGAGACGCCGGACGTGTCGATCTCCGCGGGCGAGTGCGTCGAGGTGTCGACTGGCGCGGTCGTCCCGGACGGCGCGGACGCGGTCGTGATGGTCGAACGCACCGCCGAACGCGACTCGGGCGACCGCATCGAGGTTCGCACGGCGGTCGCGCCCGGCGAGGACGTGATGGTCGCGGGCGCGGACGTGGCGGCGGGCGAGCGCGCGCTCGGCCCCGGAACCCGCCTCACGTCACGCGAAATCGGCCTCCTGTCCGCGCTCGGCGTCGCGGACGTCCCCGTCCGAGCGAAACCCCGCGTCGGCATCGTCTCCACGGGCGACGAACTCGTCCGACCGGGCGAACCCCTCGACTCCTCGCGCGGCGAAATCCACGACGTGAACACGTACACCATCGCCGCCGGTGTCGAGGAGGCGGGCGGCGACCCCGTGCTCTACCCGCACGCGGGCGACGACGAGGCGGAGATGGAACGCCAGCTCCGCACTGCGGCCGACGAGTGCGACCTCGTGCTCTCCTCCGGGTCCACGAGCGCGAGCGCCGTCGACGTGGTCTATCGGGTCGTGGAGGACCGCGGCGACCTCCTCCTGCACGGCGTCGCCGTCAAACCCGGGAAGCCGATGCTCGTCGGCGAACTCGGCGGGAGCGCGTACGTCGGCCTCCCCGGCTACCCCGTGAGCGCGCTCACCATCTTCCGGGCGTTCGTCGCCCCCAAAATCCGGGACGCTGCCGGCCAGCCCACCCCGCCCTCCGCGACCGTTCACGGTCGGATGAGCGCGCGCGAGCGCTACGGCGAGGGCCGCACCCGCCTCATGCCGGTCGGTCTCGTCACCGACGGCGACGGCGGCACGCTCGTCTATCCCGTGGACAAGGGGAGCGGCGCGACCACCAGCCTCGTCGAGGCGGACGGCGTCGTCACCGTGGACGCGGACACCGATTACCTCGACGAGGGCGAGCGCGTGGAGGTCCAGTTGTTCTCGCCGGACGTACGCCCGCCCGCCCTCCTCGGCGTCGGCGAGGACGACCCCGCGCTCTCCCGCGTCCTCGACAACGTTCGAGGGCCGCGCTACCTCTCCTTCGGCACGCGCGAGGGCCTCCGCCGACTCCGAGACGGACTCCCCGACATCGCCGTCGCCAGCGGCCCGCTCGACCGCGACGTGGCGGGCGACGAGCTCGCCGCGTGGACCCGCGAGTGGGGGCTCGTCACCGCCCCGGACGGCCCCGACAGCCTCGCCGCCCTCGTCGACGGCGACTACCGGTTCGTCAACCGAACGACGGAATCCGGGCTCCGAACGTCGCTCGACGCTGCGCTCGACGACCTCGCGGTCGACCGCGACACCGACTCCCTCACGGACCGAATCGACGGCTACGACTTCACCGTGAAGGCGCACGCAAGCCCCCCGCGAAAAGTCCTGGAGGGCCGCGCGGACGCCGGTCTCGGCCTGCGCGCGACCGCCGACGACCTCGGACTCGACTTCGTCCCGCTCGGGACGGAACGCGTCCGCGTCTTCGTGAATCCCGACCGCCGCGAGAAACCCGGCGTCAGCGCGCTCACCACGGCGCTCTCCGACCTCGACGAAGTACTCGCGGACCTCCCGGGGTACGACCGATGACCGCCATCGACGGCCACACCGACGTGCTCCTCCAGTGCGTCGACGCCGCCGACCCCGTCGCTGCCCTCCGCGCGCGAACGGGCGGCCACCTCGACCTCGAACGCGCCCGGGAGAGCGGCCTCTCCGCGGCCTTTTTCGCCGCCTTCCCGCCCAGTCCCGAGATGCCCGACCCGGTCGTCGAAGCCGAGTCCTATCGCTATCCGTTCGCGCCGACGCCCGACTTCGAGACCGCGCGGGACAGCGTCTACCGGATGCTCTCCCTCCTCCACCGCGCCGCCCGCGAACTCGACGGCCTCCGAATCGTCACCACGTCCGACGACCTCGACGCCTGCCGCGACGGGGCCGCGCTCGGCGCGATACCCCACTTGGAGGGCGCGGAAGCCGTTGCTCCCGACCTCTCGAACCTCGACTTCCTCTACTCGCTCGGCGTCCGGTCGCTCGGCCCCGTCTGGAGCCGCCCGAACGACTTCGGGCACGGCGTCCCCTTCCAGTACCCGAGCGACACCGACACCGGCGACGGCCTGACCGACGCGGGCCGCCGCCTCGTCCGCGCGTGCGACGACCGCGGCATCCTTGTGGACGGCGCGCACATGAACGCCGCGACGCTCCGCGACACCCTCGTCGAACTCGACTCGGCGATGGCGGTCACGCACACCGCCGCGCACGCCGTCACCCCGCACTCGCGGAACCTCACGGACGACCAGCTCCGCGCCGTCGCGGACGAGGGCGGCGTTATCGGATTGACGTTCGGCGCGAGCAGCTACGCCGACCGCCCCGACCCCGACGCGAGCGCGAGCGTCCACGACATCGCCGCGCACGCCGCCCACGTCGCGGACACCGTCGGCGTCGACCATGTCGCGCTCGGCTCCGACTTCGACGGCGCGAGCCTCGTGGACGAACTCGACGACGTGACAGACCTCCCGGTCCTGTTCGACGCGCTCCGCGACGCCGGCTTCGACGAGGACGACCTGGAGAAAATCTGCCGGGAGAACTGGCGGCGCCTACTCGGCGGCGTCCTGTAGGAGGGCGTCCACGCGATTCGTTCGGCGGTCGCCGAGCACGCACCGCCCCCGGACGCCGGGGTCGTGGCGTTCCACGTGCACGCCGTGCAGGCCCGCGTTCGCCGCCGCCGTCACGTCCGCCTGCCCGTCCCCCACGTAGACGCCGTGCGTTCCCGGCTGGACGCCCAGCTCGGATATCGCGAGTTCGAGCGGCCGCGGGTCCGGCTTGTATCCGGTCTCCGGCGAACAACAGAGCCGGGTGTCGAACCAGTCCGCGATGTCGAGGTGGTCCAGCACGGGCTCCGCGAGGAACTCCGCGCAGTGCGTGACGAGACCGGTGGGGCGGTCGAGATCCGCCAGCGCGGCCGCGTCCTCGTGCAGGTACGTCGCCTCCGCGCGCGCCGCCGGGTCCTCCACGGCGTCGAGCGCCGTCCAGAACGCGTCCGCGTCGTACCCCCACGCCTCTAGCTGGTCGTCCCGACTCCCGCCGAGGCCGTGCCACAGAATCTCCGCCTCGCGGTCCGAGAACGCCGTGCCGAGGCGCTCCCCGACCTCGTCGAACACCTCTCGCGCGTACGACCACTCCACGTCCACCAGCGTTCCATCGAGGTCGAACAGCCAGTACTCGTACTCAGACGCCGCCATCAACTCCAGAAAGGGCGCGGACGCGTAAGTACCTCCGGCTCTACTGCTTCTCTACGCTGCTCCCGAAGTACTTGTTCACGACCTCGGAGACGGCGTCGGCCTTGAACACGTCGAGGTTGGATTCGATTTCGTCCGTGAACGCCTCGTAGTACTCGTCGTCCGTCTCGAACCCACGGTACTCGACGGCGAGCACGGGCACGTCCAGCGCGTCCTCCGTGAGTTCCCGGAAGTGCTTCCTGTCCTCGAGTTCGCCCCGCCAGAGGTTGTCCCGGAAGAACAGCCACCCGGAGTCCCCGGGAGTGTCGGCCGCCCGGTACATCCGCGTCTCGAACTCGTTCGGCTCCACGGACACGTCCCGTGTGGGTTCGACGCGAAACCGCACGTGGAAGACGTAGCGCGCGTCCATCTATCGGAGCGCGTTCGACTCCTCCGCCAGTTCGATGTCCTTCCCCGTGATACCGCCCTCCTCGTGGCTCGTGAAGCGCACCGCGACCTCCTTGTACCGAATCACGATTTCGGGGTGATGGAACTCCTCTTCCGCGAGTTCGCCGATTTCGGACGCGAACGCGACGCCCTCGAGGTAGTCGTCGAACTCGAACACGCGCACGATTTCGTCGCCGTCGCGTGTCCAGCCCTCCGGCAGACGGTTCTCCACCTCGTCGTCACTGAGTAGTTCTGCCATACCAGAACGTCCCGCGCCAGCCCCAAAACAGTACTCGCTAGTCGTCCTCGGTCTCCGCGGCTGCCCACGCGCTCGGGTCGGCGTCCGCGAGCGGACTGCTGCCGTCGAGGTCGGGGTCGAACAGTTCGAGCGCGGTCGCGATGGTCTGCCAGTCGTCGTCCTCCGCCGCGTCACGCAGACTCCGCGTCGGCGCGGCGAGAATCTGGGAGACGAGGGAGTCCGCGAGCGCCTCCACCGTCTCGCGCTGGTCGTCACTCAACTCGTCCTCCGCGTCGAGTTTCGAGAACGCGGTGTCGAGTTCGCGCGCCTTCAGGCGTTCCGCGCTCTCGTACATCGTCGCGATAACTTCGTCCGCGCGCTTTCGCTTGTACTGCGCGAGCAACCGCTCGAACTCCTCCGTGACGATGCGTTCGACCTCGCGGGCGGCGTCAGCGCGCTTATCGCGCGTCGCCTCCGTCACCGCCTCGATGTCGTCCAGGTCGCGCACCGACACGTCCTCGACCTCCGAAACGGCGGGCGCCACGTCCCGGGGCTGACCGAGGTCGACGAGGAACGTCTCGCCCGCGCCCTGCACGGTTCGCTTCGTCACGACGGGGTCGTCGCTCCCGGTGGCGGTGACGACCACGTCCGCGGACGCGACGTGCTCCGAGAGCGCGTCCAGGCTCACCGCCGCGCTCGCCGTCTCCAGTTCTTCGAGCACCCACTCGGCGTGCGTGACGGTGCGGTTCGCGACGACGAGGTTCTCCGCGTCGCTCGCGTCGAACGCCTTCGCGGCGAGCGCGCCCATCTCTCCCGCGCCGACGACGAGAGCGCTCGCGCCCGCCAGTCCGGTCTCGCGGTCCGCGAGCCGGGTCGCCGCGCTCCCGAGACTCACCACGCCCTCGTTGATTGTGGTCTCGTTCCGCGCGCGCTCCCCGACGTGTAACGCCTTCGTCACGGCCTCGCGGAGCACGGGACCGATGGCGTCCGCGGCGCGCGCCCCCTCGAACGCGTCGCGGAGCTGTCCCATGATTTGGTCCTCGCCGAGCACGACGGATTCGAGGCCGGCGGCGACCCGGAGGAGGTGGCGGAGGCTCGCCTCGTGGTTCATGCCGACGACGGGCGCGTCCCCGAAGACGGCGGCGAGCGCGCGGTCTCCGGTGGACTCGTCGTCCGCCACGACGTACCCCTCCACGCGGTGACACGTCTGCACGACGAACGCCTCCCGGACGCCCGGCTCGTCGAGCAGCGCGCCGACCGCGTCCGCGTCGCTCCCGAGTCTGGCGGCCTCGATGTCGTCCAGGGTCGCGTGGTCGTGCGAGACGCGCACGCCCGCGATGACGCCCATGTTCCCGTTCACGGTGTGTACTGCTCCCCGAGTTCGTCCGCGAGGACGACCTCGGCTTGTTGGCGAGGATTCGCCCCACGCGTACGTAAAGCCTTCCAAACCGACGGCGCTCGCACCAGCCGCCGCACCGCCCTCCGCCGGTCCTCGGGCGGAACGCCAGCGGCCTTCAGTTCCTCACGCACCGTCCCCGAGAGCTCCGCCATCCCGCCCGCGCCCGCTATCTCGTCCTCGACGCGTTCCCGGAGGTGCTTCGCGAGCGCCGGACTCGACCCGCCCGTCGAAATCGCCACCGTAACCGGGTCGTCCTCGACGGTCGCGGGCACGGTCACGCTCCCCGCCGACCGGCCGCCGGACTCGTCCGCGCGATTCACGAGCGCGCCGTGGTCGCGCGCCGCCGCGGCCGCTGCGTCGTTCACGCCCGCCGAATCGGTCGCCGCGACCACGAGCACGGGGTCGACGCGCGCCACCCACTCGCGGACATCGTCGGGGTCGGGCGCGTCCCGGACGAGTTCGGCGTCCGCGAACCCCGCGTCCGCGAACGCGGGACTCACGACTATCACGTCCGCCTCGCTCGCGAAATGACGGGCCTTCCGCGCGCCGACGCGCCCGCCGCCGAACACCAGCACGGTCTCGCCCGTGAAGTCGTGCGCCAGCAGCGCCATCTACGCCCCCGATTCCGTCTCCGTGTTCGCGTCCGCGCGCTCCGCCATCCGAATCCCCGTCTTCTTCAGTATTCGCGTCGAGAACAGCGTGTCCCAGTCGTCCTCGCTGACCTCCCAGTACTCGCTCATCACCTCTCGCACCTGCTGGATGCGCTCCTCGCTCTCCGCCTCGCTGCGGCCGTGCGTCATCGCGAAGAAGTTGTACGGCCACACGCCCTCGTGGCGCGGCCGCTCGTAACAGTGCGTCACGAAATCGAGACCCGCGACCGCCGGCCCGACCTCCGACACGGCGTCGTCCGGCACGTCCCACACTGTCATCCCGTTCTCCGTGTACCCGAGCGCGTAGTGGTTCGGAATCACGCCCACCCGCCTGACCTTCCCCTCCTCGTTGAACCGCCGGAGCGTCTCCACTACCCACTCCGCGTCCTGCCCGATGTCGTCCGCCACGTCCGCGTACGGCGTCGACGTTATCGGGAGGCCGTCCTGAATCGCGAGCACGAGGTCGCGCTCGGCCGGCGTCAACACGCCCCTATCACTCCGGTCGGGACTCGGCCCGAGGTGCGAGAGGTCCACGTCCCCCTCCTGAATCGGCCCGTCGACGAGGAACTTCGCCTCCACCCGGAACTCTCGCTGCTTCGGCAGATTGTACGTCTCCTGTCCCGTCTCCGCTTCGATTTCCGCGAGAACGTCGTCGACGCGCGCTTCGTCCGCGACGGACAGCACGAACCACATGTTCAGGTAGGGGTGTTCGCGCTCGTAGTTGTGCGCGACCTCCCGGTGGTCGTTCACCAGTTCCGCTATCTCCTCGAACTCGTCCTCGGGCGCGTGCATCGCCACCAGCGTCGCCTGCCCGCCGATCTCCTCGGCGTTGATGAGCGCGCCGAACCGCGTCAACACACCGTCGTCGTCCAACTCCCGAACCAGCTCCACGAGGTCCGCGGCGTCCACGTCGATACCCCGCCCGCAGAGCGCCTCCGCGGCCGGCTCGAACGGATGACGGACGACCGGAAACCCCCCCTGGAACGCGTTGATGACCGCGCGCTCCCGGTCGTCGAGGTCCGTCTCTGTCATACACCCGATTGGGGCGCGGATACAGATAAGACCACCCGTTCCCCGGCTACGCGAAGTACTCCTCGTCCGTCACGCCGACGACCTCGTCCGCGTTCTCGACCTCGCGCAGGGCGTCGAGGACGGCGTCGTGGTCGTCCGTCGCCTCCCAGTACAGCACCACGTCGTACGTCCCCTCCCGCATGAGCTGCTGGCACTCCCAGACGAACTCGTCGCCGTCGATGGTGCGGCCGTGGTGCTGGTTCACGCCGAAGTCGTCGCTGTCGTTCCCCGAGTAGACGTACGTGTCCTCGTCGGTGACGTGCGCGGAGATGGCGTCGCCCGCGTCGAGCGTGAGCTGGTGCATCATGCTCTCCTCCTCGCCGGTCAGGCTCGTGTGCACGACCGCGCCGTGAAGCTCGATGTCCCCGGGCTTGAGGAGTTCGACCGCGCGCCGGTAGAGATCCGCGTTCAGCGTCTCCGTCATACCCGGGAGTGGGGGAGAGCGCGCCATACGTCTCACGGTCCCCGTCCGCGACTCCAGAAGGCTGATACCCCTCCGCTGCCGACGGACTGGTGATGCGAGACTGGCTGCGCCGCCGCGTCCGCGCGGGCTACGAGCGACTGCTCTCCCGCGAGGTCGACGGCGCGCCCGAACACGTCGCCGTCATCCAGGACGGCAACCGCCGGTACGCCCGCGAACGCGGCGACGAAGCCACCGACGGCTACCAGGCCGGCGCGCGCACCACGGAGGAGATGCTGGACTGGTGCGCCGACCTCGGCGTCGAAGAACTCACACTCTACGCGTTCTCCACCGAGAACTTCGAACGCCCCGAGGAACAGCAGGAACACCTCTTCGACCTCCTCACCGAGAAACTCCACGAGTTCGCGGACGCAGACCGCGTCCACGACCGCCGCGTCCGCGTGCGCGCCATCGGCGAAACCGACCGCCTCCCGCCCCGCGTCCGGGACGCCATCGCGTACGCGGACCGCCGAACGCGGGGCTACGACGGCTTCACGCTCAACGTCGCGCTCGCGTACGGCGGCCGCGCCGAACTCCTCGGTGCCGCCCGCGACGTCGCCCGCTCGGTGCAGTCCGGCGACCTCACGCCCGACGACGTGACCGTGGACGAAATCCAGGAACGCCTCCACCCCGACCGCGTCCGCGACGTGGACCTCATCATCCGCACCGGCGGCGACGAACGCACCTCCAACTTCCTCCCCTGGCACGCCAACGGCAGCGAGGCCGCCGTCTACTTCTGCGCACCCTACTGGCCCGAATTCTCCAAAATCGACTTCCTCCGCGGCATCCGCACCTACCAGGCCCGCGAGAAATCCTGGCAGCGCGCCCGCCTCGAACGCGCCGTCGCCCTCGTCCGCGCGTTCGGCAGCGCCGAACTCGACGACGCCCGCGCCATCATCGACCGCCTCCGCGCCCGCCACACCGTCGACCTCCCCGACGAAGAACCCGCGGACTAGCGCGCGACCTGGTATAGCCGATACCGGCTGAACTGTCGCGGTCTAGACACCAAGCCACTCGTCGCTCCGGACCTGATAGCCGTTCGCGCGACAGAACTCCGCCGCTCGCCGGCGCACCGCCCGGGAACTCGGGAGAGCGTCTTTCTCGTGGATTCGGTCGACGACCCAGTCGCCGACGACGCGAATCCCGTCGTCGTCGTCGTCGGCGTCGATGGCTTCGAGCTCCTGGAACGTCATCTCGTACGCGTTTCGCTGCGTCCACCCGAACTCGGCGTCCTGGAGCGCCCTGCTGGCTTCGACGACTCGCTTCATCGCCGCGGCGACTGTCGGCCGTCGTACCTGCGCCCGGACGGCGGTCGGCGAATCGTACACGTCCGCGTCCGTCTCCGGGACGACATCGGCGAGACTGTAGTCACGCGCGACCGATTCGATTTCGCGGTCGCCGACCGCCGCGACGACTTCGGCCCCCGTCGCCGGGAACTCCAACACGTCGAGCTCGGTTTCGAGGTCGCTGAGGTCCGCTTCATCGGCCGGTGGTTCGCGTTCGTCCCCCCGCTCTAGCTCCATATCGACCTCTCGCTCCCGCTGGCGTCGGTCGGCGTCCTGTGCTTGCTTGTCTCGTCCGCGCTTGTCGTCCGCCATTCATCCCACTTCGCTCTCCAGCCGGATACCACTATGGTCGACGACGGCCCCAGCCGTTCCAGCCCGCTGAGTGCGTGATACACGACCAGTACAAACCAGAGCGCCGGTACTCCGCGTCACCACTCCGCGCTCGCGAGAACCCGGGTCCACCGAGCTCGATTCACCGGCCGAACTAACGCAAATCGGAGATTTGCCGAATTCGGTCTAGCGACCGAACTTGTGCAAGACCTGCGGCCTTGCTAAGTTTGGACGGTTCGCTGACGCTCACTGTCCAAACTACTGTGAATCGGAGATTCACTGAATTCGGTCTAGCGACCGAATTAGCGCAGGGCCGCAGGCCCTGCTGAGTTTGGCCTAGCGGCCAAACCTCCGCTGGCGGTTCTGGTAATCCCGTATCGCGCGGAGGTAGTCGCGCTTCCGGAAGTCCCGCCAGTTCACGTCGGTGAAGTAGAGTTCGGCGTAGACGGACTGCCATATCATGAAGTCGCTGAGCCGCTCCGCGCCTGTTTTGACGACGAGGTCGGGTTCGTCGGGGAAGACGAGGCGGGACTCGATTTCGGACTCGTCCACGTCGTCCGGCGTGAGGTCGCCGGAGTCGACGGATTCGGCGATGGACTGGACGGCGTCCGCGAACTCGTGTTTCCCGCCGAGACCCACTGAAATCTGAATCGGCGCGTCGGCGCGCTCGGTGTCGCCGGGGCCGCGAACGGCGACCTCGCGGGGTGCGTCAATGCCGGCGAGCTCGCGTTCGAGCGTCGGAACGGCGGCTTCGTCGAGCACGCTCACGTACACCGTCACGCGCTCCGCGCCGTAGTCAAACGCCCACGCGAACGCGTCACTGAGCGTGCCGTACGCGCCCTGTTCGAGGAGGTCGCGTTCGGTGATGACGAGCGCGACGTGGTCGGGGGTCGGCGCGCCGTCCCGGCGCACGCGGAGCGCGAGGTAGTGGTCGTAGACGCCCACATCCCGTCTCCACGGCCAGCGGCCTAAACCCCTCCGCTGTTCGGGAGCCTTAAGTGCGGCGCAAGTGAAGCAACGCCGATACCGTGACTCTCCCGCTTCGGCGGGCGGCGGCGTACGCGTTCTGCAGTCTCCTCGCGCTCACCGCCCCCTTCCTCGGCCCGTTCACCGCCGCGCCGTTCGCCGCGGTGGCGGCCGCCGCGTACGTCGTCCGGGACGGCCCCGTCTTCCGACTGCTCGCGTTCCCCTGGGACGAACACGCGGAACGCCTCCGGACGTTCGTCGGGTTCGCTCTCGCCAGCGCCGGTCTCGCCGTTCTCCTGCCCGCCGTCGACCTCCCCGTCGTCGTCTACGTCGCGACCGTGCTCGCGCTCACGTTCGGCGACCTCGGCTACCGCGCCGTCCTCGATATCCGGGAGTCCCGCGTGTACGCGACCGCCGGGTTCGCCGTCCTCGGCACGACCGCCGCGTTCCTCGGCCAGCTCGCGGTCGTCGAGGCCGGCGCGACAGCCGCCACACCGCCGACGTACGCCTTCTTCGCCACGACCGCCGCGCTGCTCGCCGCGCTCCTCCGCGCCGTCTTCACCGAACGCGACTCCCCCCTCCTCCTCGCCGTCATCGCCCTCCTCCTCTGGCTGTTCTGGACCGTCGCCGACCCGGTCTCCTGGGAGCGCATCGGCGTCGCGCTCGCGCTCACTGTCGGGTTCGGCGCGCTCTCCTTCGTCGTCGGCTCCAGCTCCATTCCCGGCCTCCTCACCGGCGTCTTCCTCGGCCTGCTCGCCGTCGTCCTCGGCGGCTACGGCTGGTTCGCCGTCCTCATCACGTTCTTCGGCCTCGGAAGCTTCGCCACCAAGTACCGCTACGAGGAGAAGAAATCCCGGGGCGTCGCCGAGGAGAACGAGGGCGCGCGCGGCAGCGGGAACGTCCTCGGGAACTCCGCCGCCGCGCTCGTCGCGCTCCTCCTGTTCGCGTCCGCCGACCACCTCCCGTGGGGCGCGCACGTCTTCCTCTACGCCTACCTCGGGAGCGTCGCCACCGCGCTCGCCGACACGCTGTCGAGCGAAATCGGCGGCCTCTACGGGCCGCCCCGCCTCCTCACCACGCTCAAACCCGTCGAACCCGGGACGGACGGCGGCGTCACCTGGCAGGGCGAACTCGCCGGCGTCGCGGGCGCCGCACTCATCGCCGCCATCGCCCTCGCCGCGTTCTCCCTTCCCGTGTTCGGCGCGCTGCTCGTCGCCGCGGGCGGCCTCGTCGGTATGACGGTCGACAGCCTCGTCGGCGCGACGCTCGAAGGCGGGCTGTTCGGAAATCAGTCCGTGAACTTCATCGCCACCGCGTCCGGCGGCGTCGCCGCCGCCGTCCTCGCACTCCTGTTACTCTAACTCGGAAACCGTGTGCACCCGGACCGCCGCGGGCTGTTTCACGTACTCGCCGCGCTCCGTCCCGACGATCCGGCCGACGCCGCGCTGCGCCGCCACGTCCAGCACGCGCTGCGTCACCGCGCCGTCCAGCACGACCAGCGCCGGCACCGGCTCCGCGTCGACGAGCGCGTCGAACACCTCGCTCGCCGCGACCACATCGAGTTCCGCACGCTCGCCGTCGAAAAAGTGGGCGTCGCCCGACCCCGCGACGCTCGCCGCGAGGTCCGCTAGCGACGCCGGCTCCGCCGGCTCCGCCGCCTCCGCTGACGCCGAAACCGTATCGTCGTCGTCGGTCCCGCTCGCGCCGTCCTCGCGTTCGTCGTCGGATTCTCCGCCTGATGCGGGTTCGGGCGGCGCGTCGGTGGATGGTTTCGACGGCGCGTCGGTCGGCGTCGCCGCCGGTGCGGGGACGGTTTCGGTGCTGCCGTCCGTCACCGCGGTGGGGACGGGGTCCGCGCTCGCGTACGGCGTCTTGTTCCGGAGCGCGGCGTCCACTTGCTCCCGTGTGAGGTCTTCCACGGACTCGTCGTCGGGCGCGCGAGCGACGTAGTCGATTTCCCCCACCTGTTCGAGTTCGCGGCGGATGAGGTCGCCGCCGCGGTCGCCGTCCAGGAAGACGGTGGTCGTGCGCTCCCGTGTGAGGTCGGCGACGGCGTCGGGGACGTTCGTCCCCTCGACCGCGATAGCGTTCTTCACGCCGTATCGGAGCAGGCGTTTCACGTCAGAGCGTCCCTCCACGACGACGACCGCGTCCGAGGATGCGACGTGGGGGCCCGCCGGCAGCCCCTCGTACTCCGTGATGTCCGCTTCCTTCACGGACTCCCGGACTTCGTTCAGGATTTCGTCGCTGTCGAGCACGCCGTCGTCGAACGCGGTCGCGAGGAGTTCCTTTGCGCGTTCTTTCACCTCGCGGCGTTTCGCGGCGCGCACGTCCTCGATGTCGGTGGTGTGGACGCTCGCGCGACATGGACCGATGCGTTCGACCGCCTCCAGCGCCGCGGCGAGGACGGCGGTTTCGACGCGATCCATGCTGGACGCGATGGTGATGGTGCCGGTGGAACGACCCTCGACGTGCTCGACGCTCACGTCGATGCGCCCGAGCTTCGACGAGTTCTGGAGGTCGGGGATGTCGAGGTCGTCCCCGAGCAAGCCCTCGGTCTGCCCGAAGGCGGCGCCGACCACGTCGCTGCGTTCGATAACGCCGTCGGCGGTGAACTCGGCGTGGATGAGGTATTTCGCGGTGTCTTCCATCGGCGGTGTCGGGAAAAAATTCGTGACGGCGATGGAAATACCTGTCGTCGCCGCTAGGTCAGGGGTTCGCCCTTCGTCTCACGGCCGAATAGGAGGACGACGAGGCCGCCGAGCGCGAACGCGACGGCGAGCGGGGTGAGCGCGACGAGGTAGCCGACCTCGACGAGCGCGCCGGCGAGGATGGGGCCGATGACGGCCGCTATCTTCCCGACGCCGCCCGCGAAACCGTTCCCGGTCGCCCGGGCTTCCGTGGGGAAGAGTTCGGGCGTGTACGCGTAGATAGCGCCCCACGCGCCGAGCGTGAAGAAGGAGGACGCGAGGAGCGCGAGGAAGAACGCCCAGAATCCCGAAATTCCGAGGCCGAACCCCGCGCCCGGCATCGCGCTCGCGAACACGAACGTGAACGCGCCGGACGCGAGCAGGTAGGTGCCGAGCGTGAGTTTTCGCCCGACTTTCTCGACGAGGTAGGCGGCGCTCAGGTAGCCGGGGAACTGGACGAGCGCGATGAGGAGGAAGTAGACGTAGACGCCGCCGAACGTCAGGCCCGCGAATTCGAGGGAGGGGACGGTGCCGCTCGCGCCGAACGTCTGTGGGAGCCAGATGAACACGCCGTAGTACCCGAAGTTGATGGCGAACCACGCCGCCGAAATCATCGCCGTCTGTGCGCGGATGTCGTCCTCGAACAGCCGGCGGAAGCCGGGGGAGTCCATCGGCGTCACGTCGTCCGCGTCGATGAGTTCCACGTCCTCGCCGTTCTCCTCCGCGATGGCGCGCAGGCGGTCGTTCGCGGCGTCGACGTTCCCCGTGCGTGCGAGGTAGTACGGGGTCTCCGAGAGCTGGGTGCGGATGACGAACACGAGGAGGCCGGGGAGGGCGGACGCGACGAACAGGAGCCGCCAGCCCTCCACCGCGCCGAATACGGGCACTGAGACGGTGCCGCCCGAGGGGAGGAAGGCGAGGAAGAACCACGCGAGGCCGACGGCGAGCCCGTAGCCGAGCGGCCAGAACGCGTCGAGGTACACCAGGTACCTGCCGCGGCGGTTCGTGGGGAGGTGTTCGGAGAGGTAGGAGGTGTCCACTGCGAGCGCGCCGCCCAGTCCGACGCCGGTCAGGAAGCGGAGGGCGAACCCGCTGTAGAAGCCGACGGCGAGCGCGGTGAGGCCGGCGAACACCGCGTAGGTGAGGACGGTCCACTGGAACGCGGGTTTGCGGCCGTACTGGTCAGCGAAGTACCCCCAGCCCCAGTTCCCGACGACCATGCCCATGAGGCTCGCGGACCCGAGGAAGCCCGCGGTGAGGCCGCTGAGGCTCCACGCGTCGAGGAGGACGGGGAGGGTGAAGCTGATGAGGATGACTTCCATGCCGTCGAACGCCCACGCCGTCCCGCAGATGGCGAGGAGGCGGCGGTGGAACGCACCGACGGGAATCCTGTCTAACACCGCCGACACCGGAACGCTTCGTTGTTCGGACATTCGCGTACTCGGCACCGACGATTCAATACCCCAAAAAGATTGCGACTACCTGTTCGATATCCGATGTCGGAGAATATTTTTCTTCAATCGGCGAGCGTGTCCGCCATCCATTCGAACTGCGCGCGCAAGTCCGCCGCCCCGGTCTCCGTGAGCGCCACGCGCTCGTGCGCGCCGTCCGCCGTCCGCTCCACGAGCCCCTGCGATTCGAGGCCGTCGATAGCACCGTGGTACGTCTTCGGCCGCACCCGGCTCTCGTAGCGCTTCTCCAGCGCGCGCTTCACGCCGCTCACCGTCGGGTCGTCCAAGCCGGCGATAGTGATGCACACGTCCCGCCGCAACCCCGACTGCAACCATCGAGACATACCCCGACCGTCGAGCGCCGACGAGTAGTCTTTTGCCGTTCACGACCCCACGACCGGGTATGCAGACGCACGTCATCCCGGTCGGGTTCGACTACGACCGGCTCATCGCGCCGCTCGTCCGCGACAGACTCGACGTGGACCGCGTCGTCCTCCTCGAAGGGGCGGTCGGGAGCGAGGCGAACGTCGAGTACTCCCAGCACCTCGCGGAGAAACTCGAACAGGACTTCGAGAACCTCCTCGGCGCGGAGACCGACCGGGTGTCGGTGAGCGACGTGTACGACTACGACGCCGCGTTCGCGCAAGCGTTCGACCTCATCGCCGAGGAACTCGACTCCGGCGGCGAGGTCTGGGTGAACATCGCCTCGATGCCGCGCACCGTCTCGTTCGCGTTCGCGACCGCCGCGCACTCGCTCGCCGTCGAACGCGAGGAAGACCGCTCGCGCATCCACACCTACTACACGGCCCCCGAGAAGTACCTCGAAACCGAACTCGCCGAGGAACTCCGGAAAGAAATCGAGTTGCTCTCCGACCTCGACGCCGGCGACGTGGACGGCGACCGAATCACCGAGCGCGTCGAGAGCGCGCGCGCCCTCCTCGACGAGTTCGACGAACGCGGCACCACCATCGGCGCGAAGGAAATCGACGGCCGGCACGTCGTCGAAATCCCCGTCGCGTCCTTCTCGAACGTCAAGCCCTTCGAGGAACTCGTGCTCTTCACGCTCGGCGAACACGGCGAGTTCGCGAGCGTCAGCGATCTCGCCGAAACCCTCGCGAGCGACCTGGGCGAGGAGTACACCGACTCCTTCCGCTCGAAAGTCATCTACAACGTCGACAGACTGGGGCCGGGCGGGAAGGGCTACATCGAACAGGAACGCGAGGGGAAATCCCACCGCACTCGCCTCTCACGAATCGGAGAACTCTGGGTTCGCGCCCACGAGAACGACTAACGGCGCCGCTCCCGACTCATTCCGACCAGCCGCACGAACTGGTAAGCGGCGAACGCGAAGAACGCGACCGCGAACACGTCGCTCGGTACGCGGTACGGGAGCGTATCGGTCAGTTCGCCCGCGCAATACGCGCCCGCGACCAACACGAGGGCGGCCTGAACGGTCCAGGGGAGTCGGCTGATGAGGCTAGTGAGGCTTGGTGGATAGCCCGCGCGTTCGCCCATACACGGGTTGCTCGACGAGCGTATATAGCCATGTTGGGTCGATGAAACAAGCTGTCTGGTTCAGGCGCGCTTCAGCTTCTCAGCTCGTGTCGCGAGCGCGAGGAACGTCGCGAGCAGGGTGAGGCTGAGGGCGGCGACGGCGGCGAGGTCGTGCGCGCGAAGGGAGTGGTCGATGGCGCCGGCGACGTACTCCGCGCGGAGGGTCGTGTGGTGGAAGTCGCCGACGAGGGGGGCGAAGTAGTCCACCACGTCGTTGAACCAGTACCAGCCGGCGGCGAGCGCGACCGCGGGAATCGAGAATGACGCGTACCGGTGAATCACGAACGCCTCGACGGCCATCGCGGCGTGGCTCAGGACGAGGAACCAGTACATCGCCCACCAGAGTTCTCCCTGGCCGTTCACGACGAGCTGGACGAACGGCGTCCACAGCCCGAGTTTGATGCAGCCGAAGAAGGCGAGCGCGTGCAGCCACTCCGCGTCCCAGTCGAGCCGGTACGCGGCGAGCGAGAGGCCGATGAAGAGCGTCGCCACGGGGCTGTCCGGAACGACGGCCCACGCGACCAGGGGCGTGCTTTCGAGCTGGAAGCGGTAGTACCAGAACCCGAAGACGGTGCCGACGAGGTTCACGAGCACGATGAGCGGGAGCAGGCGGAACGCGAGGTCTTCGAGCCACGCGGGGAGGGGCGCGACGTACCGCGGGAGGTCGTTGCGCGCCGGAATCGTCATACCGGGGCATCGACGGACTGCATCAAAGCGTCTGCGGTATCGGCGGTCGGTCGCGGCCGACCGCCCGCGGTCGCGGTAGTTCGTTCGGGTAACCAGACGCGTTAAGGTACTCCCGGCGGAACTGTCGTGTATGAGCGAGGAGACCGACATCGAGGAGTTAAAGCGCGGAACCGACCTCGTGAAGCGCGGGTTCGCGCGGATGCAGAAGGGCGGCGTCATCATGGACGTGGTGAACCGCGAGCAGGCGCGCATCGCGGAGGACGCGGGCGCTGTCGCGGTGATGCACCTCGAAGCCGTCCCCGCGGACATCCGCAAGCGCGGCGGCGTCGCGCGGATGGCCGACCCGAGCGGGATTCAGGAGGTCATCGACGAGGTCTCCATCCCCGTGATGGGGAAGGTCCGCATCGGCCACCGGAAGGAAGCCGAAATCATGGAGGTCGCGGGCGCGGACATGATAGACGAGTCCGAGGTGCTCACGCCCGCGGACGACACGTACCACATCGACAAGCGCGACTTCACCGCGCCGTTCGTCTGCGGCGCTCGAAATCTGGGGGAAGCCCTGCGACGCATCCACGAGGGCGCGGCGATGATTCGGACGAAGGGCGAAGCCGGCACCGGGGACGTGAATCAGGCCGTCCACCACCAGCGCACCATCAAGAGCGCGATTCGGAAGCTGGAGGGCATGAACTACGAGGAGCGCGAGATGTGGGCGCGCGAGCACGAAGCCCCGAACGACCTCGTGCACGAGACCGCCGAAATGGGTCGGCTCCCCGTCGTGAACTTCGCCGCGGGCGGCATCGCCACGCCCGCGGACGCCGCGCTGATGATGCACCACGAGTGCGACGGCATCTTCGTCGGCAGCGGTATCTTCGGCGCGGAAGACCCCGAGAAGATGGGGCGCGCCATCGTCGACGCCGTCAACAACTACGACGACCCCGAACGCCTCGCCGAAATCGCCTCCGACATCGGGAGCGGCATGAAGGGCGAGGCGAACGTCGACCTCCCCGAGGAGGAGAAGATGCAGGGCCGCGGGAACTGACTCGGTCGATTTTCTCTTTCGTGACGCCGGTTACTGCAGGACGCGGAGTGACGGCTCGTCCCCAACGTAGTCGACGAACGCGATGCGGTCCCCGACGGCTATCGGCGTGTTGAACCCGTCTCCCGCGAGCGACCACGCTATCGTTCCGGCGTCCCCGTCGCTCTGTTCCGTCCGAACGCTCGCCAGGCCGAACCCCCGGGAACTGGCGAGAACCATGTCTCCGACGACGCTGATGCCCGAATGTACCGAGCCGTGCAGTCCGTGCTCGCCCATTCGCCACGCGACATCGCCGGTACGCACGTCGAGCGCGACGACATCGTCGGGGTCCGTTACGTACACGCGGTCGTGCGCCACCGCGGGCGGCGACCAGCACCCCGTCGCCCTCCACGTCCACTCCCGGTCGCCGGTCGCGGCGTCGAACGCGTGCACGCCAGACCGTACGTCCGAGACGTAGACGGTTCCGTCGGCGATCGTCGGACACGACCGTACCTTCCGGAGTGTGCGCCGCCACCGGACGCTCCCGTCCGCCGGGTCGACGGCGGTGATTCCGGCCGCGTCGGGGAACACCACGAGGTCGCTGCCGACCGCCGGCCCGACGTTCTCGAACGCCAGGAAGTCGTCCGCGGACATGTGGTCCGCGTTCGCGTTCCGCCAGCGCACCTCCCCCGAGTCGGCGTCGAGCGCGAGGTACGCGTCCGCGGACCGCACGAACAGCCCGCCGTCGCCGAGCGTCGGCATCGGCACGCTCCCCGCCGAGAGCGGCGTCTCCCACAGCGTCCCCGCGCTCTCGCTCATCGCGGAGACGTGCGCCGTGCTCGTCCCGTCGTGACTGCGCTCGGTGGTGACGTACACTCGTTCGCCGTCGAGGCACGGCGTCGCGGCGACCCTGCCCTGCGTCTCGATTCGCCGCGCGAGCGCGTCGTCCGCGAACGGAACGAGACGCAGCCCGTGCTGGTCGCCGACGACGAGGTGGGTCTCGGACGCGACCGGCGACGTGGCGACCGACCCCCGCAGGCCGTACGACCGCTCGGTTTCGGGCGGACTCGACGGAACCGACCCCGCGGCGTAGCTCGCCCGATGCGTCGATTCTCGGCCGTACGACTCCCAGCCGGACGGCCCGCTGATTCGTTCACTGGCGTCGTCGGTTCGGCCGAGCGCGCTACACCCGGAGAGCGCGAGCATACCGGCCGCGAGTATTTCTCGTCGCTGGAGGGGCATGACTACGACTACGAACGACGCGGATTAAAAAAAGCTATCGGGAATAGGATACTTACAGTATTTCTGCGCCGGTGCCGACGCCGGACTGGTAGGCGCGGGCGTCCACGCCTTCCTCGTTGAATCCCTCGATGAGCGCGGACGCGACCTCGCGCTGGCGGCCGGGGTAGCAGACGGCGAGGACGCTCGGGCCGGACCCGGAGATGGTCGCGCCGGTCGCGCCGGCTTTCTTGGCGTGGTCGACGGCGCGCGCGTAGCCGTCGATGAGCGCGGCGCGTGCGGGGGTGACGACGTGTTCTCGCATGCCGCGGCCGACGAGCACGGGGTCGTCCTGCTCGAAGCCCGCGGTGAGCGTCGCGGCGCTCCCGACGGTGTCGACGAGGTCCTCGATGGCGACGGAGTCGGGGACGACGCGGCGCGCGTCCCGGGTGGAGACGACGATTTCGGGGAGGCAGGCGACGAGCGACACGTCCGTGGGAATGGACGTGACGCCGTCGTCGCGGACGATAGTGAACCCGCCGAGGATGGCGGGCGCGACGTTGTCCGCGTGCGCCTCCCCCGAGACCGCCGCTTCGCCCTCCGCGGCGACGCGGACGAGTTCCTCCGTCGTGAGGCCGCAGTCGTAGAGCTCGTTCAACGCGACGGCGGCGGCGGCGGCGCTCGCGGCCGACGACCCCAGTCCCGACGACGGCCGGACGCCCTTCTCGATGGTGATGTGAGCGGGGGCGTCGAGTTCGCGCGCGACCACGCCCGCCGTGTTCCGCGCGGGGTCGGTCGGGATGTACTCGCTCCCGTACCCCTCGATTTCGAGCGTCGTCGCTTCCGCGCGCTCGACGGTGACGTAGTCCGCGGGTCGGTCGAGCGCCACCCCGAACACGTCGAAGCCACTCCCCAGGTTCGCGCTCGTCGCGGGCGCCCGTACCGTAATCATGGCACGGAGTAGCGAGGGCGGGGGGAAAAGACTAGCGGGTATCCCGGGGACGGCGTCTCCCAGCAGACACGACCGGGCAGTGTCTGAGACCAAACCCACCCGGAGAGTTATCAATCTCCGGGTTGACAATTCATAGCATGACTCCGTCGGACGACGGCCGCAACCCCCTCTCGCCGTACTATCCGAGCGAGGTCCCGAGCGTCCGCGGGCACGGTCGTCGGTGGTTCGCGGTGCTGGTCGCCCTACTCCTGCTCGGAACCACGTTCCTGGCGCTGGTGTTGCCGCTCCTCGCGTTCCTCCCGCCGTAACCGTAACCGTAAACCGCGCCGCTCGCGGAGCATTGGACATGATTGGCATCGTCGGCGGCGGTATCGCGGGTCTCGCGGCCGCTCGACGCCTGCAAGCCCACGGGGAGGACGTGCGCGTGTTCGAGGCGTCGGACGCGCTCGGCGGGCTGGCCGCGACCTACGAGACGGCCGGCGACCCCATCGAGAAGTACTACCACCACCTCTCCGCGAGCGAGGAGACCATCGTCGACCTCATCGACGACCTCGGCCTCTCCGACGACCTCGACTGGCCCATCGGGAAGAACGCCTACTACATGGACGGCACCGTCCACCCGCTCGATAAGCCCTGGGAGATCCTCGCCTACCCCCACCTCAGCCTCTACGACACGTTCCGCCTCGCGATGCTCACGCTCGAAGTCGACGTGCGCGGCGGCATCCCCTCCTTCGACACGTACGAGAACCTCGAAGACTTCGAGGACGTTCCCATCAAGGAGTTCCTGCTCGAATACACCACGCGCGGCGTGTACGAGAACTTCTTCGAACCCCTCCTGAACGCGAAGTTCGGCAGTCGGAAGGAGGACGTGTCGGCGGCGTGGCTGCTCGGCCGCGTCAAGTTCCGGGGCGAGCGCGACCTGCTGCGCGGGGAGCCGCTGGGCTACCTCGACGGCGGGTTCGGGCAGTTGCTCGACCGCCTCGTCGCGGACGTCGGTCGGGAGAACATCACGACGAACGCGCGCGTGACGAACGTCGGGTTCGCCGACGGCGCCGCCACCTCGCTCTCCGTCGACGTTGAGGGCGAGACGGAGACGCACGACGTGGACGACGTGGTCGTCGCGGCGATGCCGAACGTCCTCGAAGCGCTCACCGGCTACGAGTGCGACATCGAGTTCCAGGGCACCGTCTGCTCCGTGATTTCGATGGACGAGTCCCTCACGGACACCTACTGGCTGAACATCGGGGACGACGCGCCCTTTGGCGCGCTCATCGAGCACACGAACTTCATCCCGCAGTCGAACTACGGCGGCGAACACCTCCTCTACGTCCCGAAGTACATCCAGAGCCCCGAGGAGGCTGTCTGGCAGATGGACGACGACGAGGTGGAGGAACTGTGGCTTTCCGGCATCGAGGACCTGTTCCCCGCGTTCGACCGCGAGTCCGTGAACTGGATTCGGACCGCGCGAAACCCGCGGACCGCGCCGGTGTACGAGCGTGGCTACCTCGACATGGTCGTCCCCTACGACCTCTCGGACGAGGTGGCCGACGGCGTCTACTACGCGGGCATGGCGAGTCGCGCCCAGTACCCCGAGCGCAGCCTCAACGGCGGTATCGTCGCCGGCTACGAGTGCGCCGATCTGATCGTCGAGACGCAGTAGCGTGGTGACCGATGGACTTTTCCCGCTAGCTGACTAACTGGTCAGTCAATGAGCGAGACGAAGGAGGAGATACTGCGGGCGACCTACCATGCGCTCTGCAACCACGGCTTCGCCGACCTCACCATGCAGGCCATCGCCGACGAGGCCGGCGTCAGCAAGTCCCTCCTGCACTACCACTACGACACCAAACAGGACCTCATCACGTCCTTCCTCGGCACGTTCACCGAGCGATTCGAGGAGGACCTCGACTCCCTCGACGCCGACGACCCCGCAGAACGCCTCGACCTCATCGTCGACCGTCTCCTCTTCGGCCAGGACGACAGCGACCAGACCGACTTCGGCCGCGCGTTCCTCGAACTCCGCGCGCAAGCCCCGCACGAACCCGCGTACCGCGACCAGCTCGCGGCGAACGAGGAGTTCCTCCGCGGCGTCCTCGCCGACACCATCGAGGACGGCATCGAACAGGGCGTCTTCCACGACGTCGACCCCGAGCGCACCGCGCGCCTCATCCGCGCCACCGTCGACGGCGCGCGCTCCCAGCACGTCACGCTCGGCGACGACACCCGCGAAATCGTCCGGGACGCACTCGACGACCACGTCATCAGCGACCTCCGCGTCGACTAGGCGGCGCGAACACTCTTCCTCCTCGCGCCCCCACCACCGATATGGTGCGCGAACTCGCGGACGGCGTCTGGCACATCGACCTCTCCGGGACGAACGCCTACCTCGTCGCGGACGACGCGCTCACGCTCGTCGACGCGGGAATGCCGTGGCACGCCGACGACATCGCGACCGCCGTCGCGGACGCCGGGCACGCCGTGAGCGAGGTCGAGCGCGTCCTCCTCACGCACTACGACCTCGACCACGTCGGCGGCCTCCCACGACTCAAGGGCCTCGACGCCACCGTCTACGCGGGCGAACGCGAGACCGACCTCGTCGCGGGTCGCGAGAAACCGAGCGTGTTCGACCGGAAGGGCGCGTTCCAGCGGCTCACCGGCCTCCTCACCGCGCCGCCGTCCGCGCGCGTCGAACCCGTCCGGGACGGCGACACTATCGGGAGTTTCACCGCCTACCATACGCCCGGCCACACACCCGGTCACGTCGCGTACGTCAGCGAACAACTGGGCGTCGCGTTCCTCGGCGACCTCGTCCGGGAATCCGGCGGCGAACTCGAACCGAGTCCGTGGTACCTCAGCCACGACACGGACGACGTGCGCGCGTCCATTCGCGACCTCGCCGACCGCGCCCCCGACTTCGACATCGCCTGCATCGGCCACGGCACGCCCCTCCTGGAGGGCGGCCGGGACGCGCTCCGCAGGCTCGCCTAAGCGTCGATTTCGTCCGTCCGGTCGCCCTTCTTCACGTCCCCGTCCGCCGTTTTCACGTACACGTCGTCGGCGTACCCCGCCTCCGCGTTCGCGAACTCGCCGTCGTCCAGTTTCTCCGGGGTCGCGGGCGCGTCCGGCAGGCCGTCCGCGGGCGCGAACTCGCCGAGCGGGTTCTCGACCGTGATATCGTGGTCGGCGAAGAAGGACTCGTAGCGCTCGTAGTGTTCCTCGACCTCGTCCGCGGGGAACTCCATCATCTCCGTCCAGCCGTGCGCGTAGAAGTCGAACGACCCGACGACGTGCGTGATTTCGCGGGCCTCGGCCTCCGCGTACCCCTCCTGGAGCGCGACGAGGTACATGTCGATAGTTGCGTCGAAGAACGCCTCCAGGTGCGCGCGGCGCTCCTCGGTACGGTCGTCGTCCGCCTTCTCCAGAAACACGTCGACGTGGAGGTCGACGAGCCAGTCGTGCATCCGCTCCGAGACGACGGGGAGCGTGAGCGCCTGCTTCGTCGCGAAATGCCGGACGTTCTGCGCTATCTTCATGTTCTCGTAGTGGGGTCGCGTCCACCTAAATCGCGGGGTTACCGGGTGCGCGCGCCCGTCCCCGGCAACCCGTGCCGGCACCGTAGGCGGATAGCAACCCACTTTAACCCCGAATACGACACTCTCGGTATGACCGAGTCGTACGTGATAATCGGGGACGGGATTTCGGGGAGTTCCGCCGCCGAGACACTCCGCGAGGAGAATCCGGACGCCGACATCACCGTCGTCACGGACGAGGGCGAACCCCTCTACAATCGCATTCTCATCAAGGAGTTCGCGAAGGGGAAGCTCCCGGAGGCACCGATTTCCATCCACGACGAGGACTGGTACGACGAGCGCGACATCGATCTGGAGTTGAACACGCTCGTCACGGGCCTCGACACGGACGCTCACGAGGTGTACACGCACGAGAGCGAGACGCTAGAGTACGACAAACTCCTCGTCGCAACCGGCGGTACGCCCGCTCAGCTTCCGGTTCCGGGGAGTGACGCGGACGGCGTCCACCACTTCTGGACGTTCCAGGACGCCCGCCGCATCCGGGAGGACGCCGAGGAGGCTGACTCGGGCGTCATCGTCGGCGCGGGCCTCCTCGGAATCGACCTCGCCGCCATCTGCGCCGCGCAGGGCGTGGACGCGCACTACCTGATGCGGGGCGACCGCTGGTGGCGGTACGCACTCAGCGAGGACGGCGCGGACATCATCCACGAAGCGCTCGACGAGAAGGGCGTCACGCCCGTCTTCGACTCGGGCGCGAGCGAGTTCGTCACGGACGACGACGGGAACGTCGTCGAAACCATCGACTCGAACGGCGAGCGCTACGACTCCGAGTTCGCGGGCGTCGCCATCGGATTGGACTTCAACGTGGAATTCATCCAGGACGCCGGGTTCGACATCGAGACCGGCATCCTCGTCGACGAGTACATGCGCACCGGCGTCGAGGACGTGTACGCCGCGGGCGACATCACGGAGTTCTACGATGTCGTTCTCGAGGAGCACGCGCAGAACGGCTCGTGGGGCTCCGCGAAACAGCAGGGGTCGGTCGCGGCGAAGGCGATGGCCGCCGACGACGTCGAAGAAGATGTCGAGGAGTTCCGCTGGGTGTCCTCGTACTCCATCACGCACTTCGACTTCCCCTTCCTCTCCTTCGGCTTCCCGACGACGGGTGACGACGAGTGCGAGCGCACGTACGACGACCAGGAGTGGCGCCGCCTCACGTTCAAGGACGGGAAGCTCATCGGCGGCGTCCTCATCGGTAACCTCGCGCCGCAGTCGAAGTACAAGCAGCTCATCCGGGAGGAAGCGCAGGTCGCAGACCAGCAGGACGTCCTCCTCGAGGAGAACTTCGACCTCGACGACCTCGACTTCTAACCCCGCCCCGTTTCCACGCTTGTTCCGTCCGTTTCCTTCGAGTCTCTAGCCGTATCTTGCGACTACAGCAATCCTTATACGCTTGTGTGTTATACACTAGCATAGCCTGCGGTGGCTGGTGTACCAAGATGAACCCGACAGTGCGACTCGAACGCGCGGACGCCGTTCCCCAGGACGCCCGCGTCCGCGACTTCGACGAACTCGACTCCGACGCACAGCACGCCCTCCCCGGTGCGGTCGACGGCGACCCGGTCACACTCGACTCCTCGACCGCGCTGGAGGACGGCGAAATCGTGAAGTACACCGGCTACTACCGCATCTCCGTCGCGGAGTGAAACGAAGGCGTTTTCCCCGCTCTCCCCCCACTTCTTCGCCATGAGCATGAGCGGCGGTAGCGGGGACATGACGCTCGCGTTCGAACTGTCCGCGCTCCAGGCACTCGCGAAGCCCGGGACGGCGTTCGCGGACGCCCGGCAGTGGACGGAGTACGTCGGCGTCGTGAGCGACGAACCGACGTACGTCGTCACGAACTTCACGCGCAAGCGCCGCATCCGACAGGACTTCTTCAGCGGCCCGAAGGGCAAGGAGGAGAGCCTCGACTCCGTGAAACAGCAGTTCGACACGGAGCGTCACGTGTTCGTCGGGACGAGCGACGAGGACGAGGCGCTCGCGGGCGAGGTCGGCTGGGAGTTCCTGCACGTGGAGGACGCCGCGGACGCCGCGGGCTGGGAGCTCGCGGACGAGACGGAGGACGACGACGCGTTCGAGAACGACGAACAGCGCGACGACTGGCCCTAGACGTCGCGCCGGCGGAAGTACTGAACGCTCGCCGCGACCAGCACGAGGGTGGCGGCGAGCAGGATTGCGGCGGCGGGGAGGTCGTACGTGTTCTCGACGAGTATCGCGGTCGGGTCGAAGTACCGCATCGGCGCAATCGCGCCGAGCCACGCGTAGTCCGTCGTCGTCACGACGGTTTCGAGGAGGAACAGGCCGAACACGGTCGCCATCGCGGCGCGCTGAGCGACGCTCGCTCGGTCGGCGGCGACGCTGAACGCGAGCCCTATCGCCGCACAGCACAGGAGGTAGGGAAGCGAGAGCAGGTGGACGGCGAGCAGGTCGGTGGCGGCGACGGGATATCCGATGGCGCGCGTCGAAACCCAGGTGACGGCGGCGACGACGGCGTTCACGAGCAGAATGCCCGGCACGACCGCGAGGTACTTCTCGACGACGACGCGACCCCGGGAGACGGGAAGGGAGAGCAGGAGGTCCATGCGTTCGGACTCCACGTCGCCCGCGACGGTGCCGGCGGCGCTGTACGCGAGGTAGACGCCGAGCAGTATCACCCACGCGAAGTGGTAGAGTTCGGTCGCGAGGAAGCCCTCGATGGTGCCGAACGCCTGCAGGCCGAACGCCTCCACGAACACGGGCGGCAGCGCGTCCACGTACTCCTCGATGTCGAACCCGCCGGCGAACGACGGGTAGAACGCCGCGTACAGCGCGCTGAACGCGGACAGGCCGACGGAGAGCGCGAGCGCGCCCCGGAACCGCTTTCGCGCGCCGTACCGCGCGAGCTCAAGCATCGCTATCACCGTAGAACGCCAGGAACACGTCCTCCAGTGGCGCTTCCTCCACGTCGAGTTCCCGCAGGTCGTAGGCGTCGAACGCGTCCACGAGGTCGTTCACGTCGCCCGCGAACGTGAACGAGAACGCGGTCTCGTCGCCGTCACGCCACCGCGACACGTCCGAGACGCCCGCCACGTCGAACGCGCCCTCGGGCGGGTCGCCGGCCACCCGCACCCGGACGTGCTTCCCGCTCCGGTCGAGCAGGTCGCGCACGTCCTCCACGGTGACGAGTTCGCCCCCGCGGAGCACGCCCACGCGGTCGCACACCCGCCTGACCTCGCTGAGGACGTGACTCGAGAACAGCATCGTCGTCCCGCGCTCGCGCTCGTCCCGAACGAACTCGTTGAACCGCTCCTGGAGCAGGGGGTCGAGACCCGACGTGGGTTCGTCCATCACGACCACGTCCGGGTCGTGCATGAACGCCTGCACGAGCCCGAGTTTCTGGACGTTCCCCGTCGAGTACTCGCGTATCTCGCGCTCCACCGGCGGCGTGAACAGGTCGAGCAGTTCCGCCCTGCGCTCCCCGCCCTTGACGGACTTGTGGAGGTCGAGCACCTCCCGGCCCGTCGCCTGTTCGTCGAACCGCGGGTTCGACGGCAGGTAGCCGATTCGCTCCAGGGCGTCGAGGCGCTGGGACTCGACGGCCATGTCGCGGCCGAGCACGGACACCGTGCCCGCCGTCGGGGACTGCAGGCCGAGCAGAGTGCGGATGGTCGTCGTTTTCCCCGCGCCGTTCGGCCCGAGGTACCCGAACACCTCCCCGGACTCGATGGCGAGCGAAAGGTCGGAGACGGCGGCGAGGTCGCCGTACCGCTTCGTCAGCCCGTCTATCTCGATGGCGGCCATGGGCGGCACGACACCGCACGCCCGGATGAAGGTTGTCCCCCGCGATGGTATGCGGAGGGCTTACCCGCGTTCGCGCGTCACACTCCTGTATGGCTGAACCCCGCGTACCGGACGACGACGGCGGCGATGGGGGCGGTGGCGGTGCGAGCGACGGCGTGGTCGAACTCCCCTGCGGGGAGCGCGTGGAGACGACGGCGTTCGACCTCGGGATGCGCGAGTACGACTGCGACTGCGGCGAGTCGCACGCGGTCGTGATGGACATGCATCCGCCCGGGCGCTTTCTCCCGGAGTCCATCGTGGACATCCTCGAATCCGCGGTCGAACCCGCGGAGGACGACGCGTTCGAGGAGTTCGGTACCCCCCACCTGATGGGCGCGGTGATGGAGGACGTGCCCGAGGAGGTGGCGACGTACGACGCGAGCGGCGAGGGCGAGGTCGGGTACGCGTTGCTCTGGGTGTTCGACTTCGATTCCCGCACGCTCCACGAGTACGTCGTCGAACTCGTCGTGGAGCTGATGGACCACGCCGTGAGCCACGCCGAGAACCCGGGCGCGCAGGGCGAGTTCGAGGACGCGATGACCGAGTTCGACGTGGGCGCGTTCGTCGAGGAGTATAGGAAGGAACGCGACTGGGAGGCCTGACGCGCGGGCTTTTTCGCCGTCGCCAGCGGTCGCGTAGCGGTGCGTTCGCGACGCTCCCGGCGGACTGGCCGCGCCCGCCCCCTTGTTTCGATTTTCGTAATTCAATTTCGAGCCGCGTAGTTTTTCGTCGGACTTATTACGATGACCGAACTGGATTCGGGTAGTATGAGTGACGACCGGACCGTGCTCCTCATCGGGAGCGGCCCGATACAGATCGGACAGGCGGCTGAGTTCGACTACTCCGGCGCGCAGGCGTGCCGCGCCCTCCAGGAGGAGGGAGCCCGAGTCGTCCTCGTGAACTCGAACCCCGCGACCATCATGACCGACCCCGAGATGGCGGACGCCGTCTACATCGAACCCATCACGACGGAGGCCATCGCGGAAGTCATCGCGGAGGAGAACCCCAACGGCGTCATCGCCGGATTGGGCGGACAGACTGGGTTGAACGTCACCGCGGAACTCGCGGAGGAGGGCGTGCTTGACGAGTACGACGTGGACGTGATGGGCACGCCGCTCGACACCATCTACGCGACGGAGGACCGCGACCTCTTCCGCCAGCGGATGCACGACCTCGACCAGCCCGTGCCGAAGTCCACGACCATCAGCCTCGACGAGGGCGAGTCCCTCCAGGCGTTGAGCGAGGACGACATCGCGGACCGCGTGGAGGACGCGGTCGACCAGGTCGGCGGTCTCCCCGTCATCTCCCGCACCACGTACACGCTCGGCGGGAGCGGGTCCGGGGTCGTCCACGAGATGGAGGAACTCAAGCAGCGCGTGCGCAGCGGCCTCCGGCTCTCCCGGAACTCCGAGGTCCTCATCACGGAGTCCATCTCGGGCTGGGTGGAACTGGAGTACGAGGTGATGCGGGACGCCGGCGACTCCTGCATCATCATCTGCAACATGGAGAACATCGACCCGATGGGCATCCACACGGGGGAATCCACGGTCGTGACGCCCAGTCAGGTCATCCCGGACGAGGGCCACCAGGAGATGCGGGACGCGGCCCTCGAAGTCATCCGCGACCTCGGTATCGAGGGCGGCTGTAACATCCAGTTCGCGTGGCACGACGACGGCACGCCCGGCGGCGAGTACAGAGTCGTCGAGGTGAACCCGCGCGTCTCCCGCTCGTCGGCGCTCGCGTCGAAGGCGACCGGGTATCCCATCGCACGCGTCACCGCGAAGGTCGCGCTCGGGAAGCGCCTCCACGAGATAACGAACGAAATCACGGGACAGACCACCGCCGCGTTCGAACCGGCGATCGATTACGTGGTGACGAAGGTGCCGCGGTGGCCCAAGGACAAGTTCCCCGAGGTGGACTTCGAACTCGGCACCGCGATGAAGAGTACGGGCGAGGCGATGTCCATCGGCCGGACGTTCGAGGAATCCCTGCTCAAGGCGCTCCGGAGCAGCGAGTACGACCCCGCCGTGGACTGGGAGACGCTCTCCGACGACGAACTCGAAGTCGACTACCTCGAACGCGCGACGCCCGACCGGCCGTACGCGATGTTCGAGGCGTTCGACCGGGGGTACACGGTCGAGGAGGTCGTCGAACTGACCGACATCGCGGAGTGGTACGTGGAGCGCTACGCGAACGTCGCGGACGCCGCCGCGGACGCGCAGAACGGCGACTTCACGAGCGCCGCGACCGCCGGGTTCACGAACCACGAGATAGCGTCGCTCGCGGGCGGTGAGTTCGCGGACGCGAACGAATCCTGGCTCCCCGCCGAGCAGGACGAGGACGCCGTGACGGACGGCGCGGGCGCGAGCATCGACAGCGTCGAGCAGGACGTGCCCGGCCGCACCTACAAGCAGGTCGACACGTGCGCTGGAGAGTTCGCGGCGCAGACGCCCTACTACTACTCGTCGCGCAAACCCGAGTGGTTCAGCGGTCCCTTCGAGGGCGACGCGGCCGCGGGCGAACTCGTCGTGGACGACGACGAGCGCAGCGTCGTGGTCGTCGGCGGCGGCCCTATCCGCATCGGGCAGGGCGTCGAGTTCGACTACTGCTCCGTCCACGCGGTGCGCGCGCTCCGCGAGGAGGGCATCGACGCGCACGTCGTGAACAACAACCCCGAAACCGTCTCCACGGACTACGACACGAGCGACGGACTGTTCTTCGAACCCATCACCGCGGAGGAGGTCGCGGACGTGGTGGAGGCGACGGACGCGGACGGCGTGATGGTACAGTTCGGCGGACAGACCTCCGTCAACATCGCCGACCCCCTTCAGGACGAAATCGACCGCCGCGGCCTGAACGCCGACATCGTCGGAACGAGCGTCGACGCGATGGACCTCGCCGAGGACCGCGACCGGTTCAACGCGCTGATGGACGAGTACGGAATCAGCCAGCCGACCGGCGGGAGCGCCACGTCGAAGGCGGAGGCGCTCGACCTCGCGCACGACATCGGCTACCCGGTGCTCGTCCGCCCCTCGTACGTGCTCGGCGGGCGCGCGATGGAAGTCGTGTACGACGACGACGAACTCGAAACGTACATCGAGGAAGCCGTCCGCGTCAGCCCCGAGAAACCGATTCTCGTGGACGAGTTCCTCGCGGACGCCGTCGAACTCGACGTTGACGCAGTCGCTGACGGCGACGACGTGCTCATCGGCGGCGTGATGGAACACGTCGAGGAAGCCGGCGTGCACTCCGGCGACTCCTCCTGCGTGATTCCGCCGCGCAGCCTCGACGACGACACGCTCGCCCGCGTCCGCGAAGTCACGGAGGACATCGCGGACGCCCTCGACACCGTCGGCCTGCTGAACGTCCAGCTTGCGGTGCGCGAGGAGCCCCGCTCCTCGGAACGCGCGAACGGTGAAACCGTGAGCGAGGTGTACGTTCTGGAGGCGAACCCGCGCTCCTCGCGTACCGTGCCGTTCGTCTCGAAGGCCACGGGCGTCCCCATCGCGAAACTCGCGGCGAAGGTGATGGCGGGCCAGACTCTCGACGACCTCGGTGTCGACGAGGGCGTGCCCGAACAGTACAGCGTGAAGGAGGTCGTGCTTCCGTTCGACCGCCTCGAGGGCAGCGACCCCCGGCTCGGCCCCGAGATGAAGAGCACGGGCGAAGTGATGGGCACGGCACGGACGTTCGGGAAGGCCTACGAGAAAGCCCAGTCCGCCGCCGGGAACACGCTCCCCGACCCCGGCGCGACGGCCGTGGTCGACCTCGACGTGGACGGCTTCGCGGAGTACTACGAGGTCGCCGCGTTCGAGGACGTGACGGAGGCGCTCCGCACGGGCGAAATCGACCTGCTCGTCACGGACGACCCCGACGACCTCCGCACCGCCGTCCGCGAGGACGTCCCCTACTTCTCCACCGTCGCGTCCGCCGCGGCCGCCGTGGAGGCGCTCGCGCACCGCGACGACGACCTCGATGTCCTCCCCGTCAGCGACCGCCCCATCACCCACACCGACTGGGGCGCGAACTAACACCCCGCGTTCTCCTTCCTCGTCGCCGGTCAGGCTATTGCGAGTGTGAGCGCTCCGGCGAGTACGAATGCGCCGAGACCGTACCAGGGTTCGCGGCGGAGCGTGCGGGCGCCCGCGGCCGTCCGGCCGCCGATGTCGACGCCGAGCGCCAGCCCCACGAACAGGGCGGCGAGCGCGACGCCGACTCCCGGAAACCCGTGCTGTTCGACGTACGCGGCGACCGCGCCGACGGCGACGCCGACGATGGCGGCGTGAACCTCCGTGTACGTGAGCGTGTTTCCGGAACCGACGGCTGTCGGACTCATACGTCCGCTACGAAATCGCGCGAAAAGAAGGTTTGGTCAGTCCGCGCTGACGGGCGTGCGGGACTCCGCGAGGTCGAGCACGTCGTCGAAGAACGCGAGCGAATCGTGGGGGCCGGGGTTCGCTTCGGGGTGGTACTGGCGCGTGATGACGTCCAGCTCGTCGGATTCGAGGCCTTCCGGCGTGTCGTCGTTCACGTTCACCTGGGTCACGTCGAGGTCGCCGGGTTCGGCGACGGTGTAGCCGTGGTTCTGCGTCGTCATCACGACCTTGTCCGTCCGGAGGTCGCGCACGGGCTGGTTCACGCCGCGGTGCCCGAACGCCATCTTCTCCGTGCTGCCGCCGAGCGCGTTCGCGACGACCTGCTGGCCGAGACAGATGCCCGCGAACGGGTACTCGCCGACGAGCGTGTCGACGAGGTGTTCGGCGGCCTCGAAGTTCTCGGGGTCGCCGGGGCCGTTCGAGACGAATACGATGTCGGGGTCGATGTCGCGGACCGCCGTGGGCGTGGTGTCGTAGGGGAGGACGTGGACCTCGGCGTTCCGCGCGGTGAGCGAGTCCACGATGGAGCCCTTCGCGCCGCAGTCGACGAGCGCGACGGTCGGCCCGCTTCCCGGGTGGTGTTCGGGTTCGGTGACGCTGACCTGCGCGCCGATGTCCGTGATGTCGGACATTCCGGGGCAGTCGGCGAGCTCTTCCTTCGCGGCCTCGGGGCTGGCGTCCGGGCCGGCGGCGATACCGACCTTCATCGCGCCGCCCTCGCGGATGTCGAGCACGAGGTCGCGGGTGTCGACGTGGTCGACGGCGGGCACGCCCTCCTCGGTGAGCCAGTCGGCCACGTCGTCGGTGAGTTCGCGCGCGACGACGGCACTCGGGTGGACGCGGTCGGACTCGAACCGCTCGGTTCGGACGCCGTAGTTCCCGATGAGGGGATAGGCGAACGTGAGCACCTGTTCCTCGTAGGAGGGGTCGGTCAGGGACTCCTCGTAGCCCGTGTACGCGGTGGTGAACACGAGTTCACCCTGCGCGCGGCCCGGTGAGCGGGCGCGGGCTGAAACGACGTCCCCCGTTTCGAGCGCGAGGTATGCGTCCGGCATTACGAGATTCAAACGAACTAACGGCACTTAGTCCTTACCTTCGTAACTGAGTTACGAAATTCGCAACGCTATTGTGGGCGGGGGGAGTTCCCTCGGTATGGACGACCTCGACCGGGAGATACTCGACATCCTCCGACGGGACGCCCGCACGCCCTACACGGAGATAGCGAGCACGCTCGACGTGAGCGAGGGCACCGTCCGGAACCGCGTCGACCGCCTCCGCGACGACGGCGTCATCGAGCGATTCACCGTCTCCACCCGCACCGGGAACGTGAAGGCGATGATCGAAGTGTCGGTCGCGGTGGACGTGGACACGCACTCCGTCGGCGACCGCATGACTGACTGGGACGAAGTCGACTTCGTCTGGCAGGTCTCCGGCGAACTCGACATCGTCCTCGTCGTCGACGCCGCGGACACCACGCGCGTGAACGAACTCATCACGAAAGCCCGCGAACAGGACGAGGTTGTAGAGACCAAGACGCGACTGATTCTGGACGAGAAACTCGGCTGAACATCCGAAGGGCTATTCCCGTCCCCCTCCCTCCCACCTGTATGAGCGACACGGAGACGGGAGCGGACGTACGCACGCCCGAGGAAGTCGAGAACGCGGAACAGGACGTCGTCACGGTCACGCCCGACGACGAACGCACCGGCCTCGCGAACCGACTCGACGCCCACACCGGCGACGGCATCCGTCACCGCGCCTTCACCTGCCTCCTCTTCGACGAGCAGGGACGAATTCTCCTCGCGCAGCGCGCCGCCCGCAAACGCCTCTGGGACACCTGCTGGGACGGCACCGTCGCCAGCCACCCCGTCGAAGGCCAGTCTCAGAAGGAAGCCACCCGTGAACGCCTCGAAGAAGAACTGGGGATTTCGCCCGACCAGTACGACGACCTCGAAGTCACGGACAGATTCGAGTACAAGCGCTACTACATGAACGACGGCGTCGAGTGGGAGGTCTGCGCCGTTCTCCAGGCGACCCTCACCGACACCAGCGTCGACCCCGACCCCGACGAGGTCGGCGGCGTGCTCTGGGCTGACTACGAGGACCTCCACGAGAACCCCCGGCACTACCGTCAGCTCGACCTCTGCCCGTGGTTCGAAATCGCGATGCGCCGCGACTTCGAGTAGGCTTTTTCCCGATAGCGGCCCTATCGAACCCATGCTCGTCCTCGCCGGCGGCGTCTACGACGACGTGCTCGCCCACGCCCGCGAGGACGCCCCCCGCGAGGCCTGCGGCATCCTCGTCGGCGCTCTCGACGGCGACACAGCCACCGCGTCGGTCGTCCACCGGGCGCGGAACGTCGCCGACGCGCCCCACGTGACCTACGAGATGGACCCGACCGAACAGCTCCGGGTCTTCGAGACGGCGGCCGACCACGACCGCGAGGTCGTCGGGTTCTACCACTCGCACCCCGCCGGCCCCCCCTCGATGAGCGACCGGGACCGCGACGAAGCGGCGTGGCCGGGCTACCGCTACCTCCTCGTCTCGCTCGCCGGGCGCCCGCCCTTCCTCGGCGCGTGGACGTGGACGGGCAGCGAGTTCGAGCGCGAGACGGTCGCAGTCCAAAACTGAGTAGTGCGCGCCCGCCGCTGTTCCGGTATGGTCGACACCTACGACGACCTCTCGGGACAAGTCGCGCTCGTCACCGGCGCGAACCGCGGGCTCGGCGCGGAAATCGCCCGCCAGCTCGCCGAGCGTGGCGCAACCGTCTACGCCGGCTCCCGGAGTTCGCAGAACGAGACGCCGGAGAACACCGAACGCGTCCTCCTCGACGTGACCCAGGAGGGCGACATCGAGGCCGCCGTCGACGGCATCTACTCCGAGGTCGGCCGCCTCGACATCCTCGTGAACAACGCGGGCGTCGGCGAGTTCGGGAACGACATCGTCGCGGAGCCGACCACCGAAATCGACCGCACGCTCGCGGTGAACCTCCGCGGGCCGATGGTGCTCTGCAAGCACGCCGTCCCGCTCCTCATCCAGAACGAGGGCGGTCGCGTCGTCAACGTCTCCTCCGGCATGGGCGCGCTCACCGACATGGACGGCTCCAGTCCCGCCTACCGAATCTCGAAGACGGGACTGAACGGCCTCACCGCATATCTCCACGGCGAGTACAACGAGAACGGCCTCATCGCGAACTCCGTCTGCCCCGGCTACGTCCGCACGGACATGGGCGGCGAGGACGCGGACCGCCCCGTCGAGACGGGCGCGGAGACGCCCGTCTGGCTCGCGTCCTTCGAACCCGAGAGTCCGTCTGGCGCGTTCTGGCGGGACAAGGAACGAATCGACTGGTAGTCCGGCGTCGCCGCTACCGCCGCACCGCCGTCCAGACGCCCACGAGCGCGAACAGCACCGCGGGAACCATCGGGAGCGCGACGAGCGTGTCCATCCACGGTAGCCCGAGCGGCCTGAGCGTCCCGACGAGCAGTACTCCGACCGGTACGACGAGCAGGGAGAACACGAGCACCGCGATAATCGCCCACGACTGCCGGTCCGTGAGCGGTTGTTCGGCCTGTGCCTCCTGTGGTTCGTGCGCCATCAGTATTCGCTATCGGGTTTTACCACCACCTTCCCAAAGCCTTCGCGGTTCTCCAGCAGTTCGTGCGCGCGCGCCGTCTCGCTCATCGGCAGCACCTCGCGGATGCGCGGCTCGAACGTGCCGTCCCAGACGTGCTGGAGCGCGTCGTCCGCCTCCCCGAGCGTCGCCATCGTCGACCCGATGACCTTGAGCTGATTCCAGAAGATGCGATTGATGTCCGTCTCCGGCCGGCCGCCCGTGGTCGCGCCACAGGTGACGACCCGGCCGCCCTTCGCGAGGGACTTCAGGCTGTCCTGCCACGTCGCCGCCCCGACGTGGTCTACCACCACGTCGACGCCGCGCTTTCCCGTCAGCTCTCGAATCCGGCTCGCGAAGTCGTTCGCCTCGTAGTCGATGGTGTGGTCCGCGCCGATCTCCTCGGCGTACTCGAGTTTCTCCTCGGACGAGGCGGTCGCGTACACCTCCGCGCCCGCGTGCTTCGCGACCTGCACGGCCGCGTGTCCGACACCGCCGCTCGCGCCGAGCACGAGCACTTTCTCGCCCGGACTGACCTCGCCGCGCGTGAGCAGCATCCGCCACGCCGTCTGGAACACGAGCGGCGCGGCCGCCGCCGTCTCCCAGTCCACGTGCTCCGGCACGGGAACGAGGTTCTCCTCCGGGACGACGGTCTGCTCGGAGTGGACGCCGCGGACGTGCTCGCCGATGATGTGGAACGAGGAACACAGCGAGTGCTCGCCGTCCCGACAGAACTCGCACTCCCCGCAACTCACGCCCGAGAGCAGCGCGACGCGGTCGCCCTCGGAGACGCGCGTCACGCCCTCACCGATGTCGGCGACGACGCCCGCGCAGTCGCTCCCCGGGATGTGCGGCATATCGAGGTCCAATCCGGGCATCCCTTTGCGCGTCCAGATGTCGAGGTGGTTCAGCGCGCCCGCCTTCACGTCCACCACGACCTCGCCCCGGCCGGCCTCGGGGTCCGGGAACTCGCCGTACTCGATAACGTCCCTGCCGCCGTGCTCCGCGAACTGAACTGCTTTCACACCCGGCCTGTTCGAACTATCGTGACAAAACTCTATGGCACGAATTATGCCGCCCCCGCTCCCACGGCCCGTATGGTCGACTTCCAGTCCCGCGACACCCGCCGCGACACCGACGACGCGGATGACCCGGAGCCGGCGGACGCCGACGGCGAGCAGGAGGACGAGAGTCACGACCACGGCGAGCACGACCACGGCCACCACCACGACGCCGACATCGACTCGCTCGGCGTCGGCGTGGTGACGGTGTCGTCCTCCCGGAGTCTGGACGACGACCCGAGCGGGGACGCCATCGCGGCGGCGTTCGAGACCGAGGGCCACGAGGTCGTCACGCGCGAGCTGGTGGGAGACGACTACGACCGCGTGCAGGCCATCGTGAACCGACTCGTCGGTCGCGGGGACGTGAACGTGGTCGTCACCACGGGCGGCACGGGCGTCACGCCGGACGACCGGACCGTCGAGGCGGTGCGGCCGCTCCTCGAAAAACGCCTCCCCGGGTTCGGCGAACTCTTCCGCCGACTCTCCTACGACGACATCGGCACGCGCGTCGTCGGCACGCGCGCGCTCGCCGGTATCGCGGACGGCGTCCCCGTTTTCTGCCTCCCCGGAAGCGAGAACGCCGCCGCCCTTGGCGCGGAGGACATTATCGTCCCCGAGGCACCCCATCTCGCGGGCCTCTCACAGCACGCGGAGGACGAGGAGTGACCGACAAACAGGCGATTCGCGAGCGCGTCTGGGACGCCCTCGACGAGGCGGGTGTCGCGCGCTTCCCGTTCCCGCCGCACGGCCGCATCCCGAACTTCGCAGGCGCGGAGACCGCCGCCGACCGCCTCGCCGACACGGACGCCTGGCGGTCGGCGGACGTGGTGAAGGCGAACCCGGACGCGCCCCAACTCCCCGTCCGGCGGCGCGCGCTCCGCGACGGCAAAACCGTCTACATGGCCGTCCCCCGCCTCAGGGATGAGAAGTGCTTCCTCGAACTCGACCCCGAAACCATCGACCCCGAGAACTACGACAGCGCGCCCGCGCTCTCGAACGTCACCAGAACGCCCCGCGTTCTGGCTGGCTCACGAGAGCCTTCGCTCTCGTGAACGTGGACGACTACGCCACCCAGGTCGGGCCGGACGCCGTCCCGCACGTCGACCTCGTCGTCTCCGGCGCCGTCGCCGTCACCGAGGACGGCGCGCGAATCGGGAAGGGCGAGGGGTACAGCGACCTCGAATACGCGATTCTGCGCGACCTAACTCTCGTTGACGACACGACGACGGTCGCGACGACGGTGCACGAACTCCAGATCGTCGAGGACGCGACGCCGGACGACCACGACGTGCCGATGGACCTCGTCGTCACGCCCGAGCGCACCGTTGAGACGGAGACGCCCTACGCGCGGCCGGACGGCGTGGACTGGGACGCGCTAAGCGAGGCGCGAATCGCCGAGATTCCGGTGTTGGAGCGCCTGCGGCCGGACGAGACTTTATAGGTCGAGGCGGCGAACGTCGAGGTATGCCGCGGGAGGCCGAGTCCGTGCTCGCCGGACTCCTGGAGGAGCGCGAGACGACGCCAGCCTGTGCGATGTGTTCGAGCGACGCCGACTTCTTCCTCTACGAACCCGAGCGGGTGCGGAAGTTCGTCTGCTGGGAGCACGTCAGTCCGTACGCCGCGGCCGTGGACGAACCCGGTGAGGGCCGACCGACGGCGGTCAGGCTCTAACCCATCGGCGCCATCGTCGCCGTGAACACCGCGATGGCGTCGCTCTCGTTGCGCGCGCCGTGCGGGACGCCGGGTTCGTGGACGACGACGCCGGGCGCGTCCACCGTCTGTTCCTCGTCGCCCTGCACGACGACGAGGCTTCCTTCGACGACGTGGAACGCGTTCGTCTGCCCGGGGTGTTCGTGCGGGCTGAGTTCGCCGCCCGGTCCCAGCGCGAACGCCTTCACGAGGGCGTCCTTGGCGTAGTACAGCTCCGCAGTCACTACCTCTCCCGCCTCGGGCGCGAAGTCGAGGTCGTGGACGTCCATACCGGCGCGTGGGCGCGGAGGTACTTAGGCTTCGACGCCCGCGACGAGTTCCTCGGCGACGAGGTCGGCGTCGAGCAGTTCGGTGTCGAGCGCGAGGTCGAGCTGTCCGCGGACGAACTCCGGAATCGTGTCCGGCGAGTACACGACCGTCTTCAGGCGGTCGTTCAGTTCGAGCGCGACCGACACCGCGGTCGCCTCCCCCACGTCCGTGAGCGCCAGTATGTCGGCGTCAGCGACGCCGGCGGACTCCAGTTCCGCGGCGCTCCCGAGGTCGATGCGTTCGACCGAAACGCCCCGCTCGGAGAGCGCGTCGCCGAGTCCGCGGTCGGGGCCAACGAGAATTGCCTTCATGCCCGGGAGTCCGCGCCCGGCAGATAAGAATCTGACGTAGGCTACGCGACCATCCAGAACCGCACGCTCCGCGGAATCTTCCAGAGGGCTTCCGGGAGACCGCGCGCGCCCGGGTCGTTCTCCGCGACGTGCGGATGCTGGTGTTCGACCAGCCGATGCACGTCGAATCCCGCCGCGGTGAGCGCGTTGTAGAGGTCGTCTATCGGACGTTCGAAGACAGTGAGCGTCTCCCCGTAGTCTTCGCTGATGGTGATGTCGCGCGGCCCCGAGTCGAGGTAGTCCGCGTCGACGGTTCCGCTCTCGGCGTCGAACGCCTCGTACAGCGGGTGGGGGACGCTGAGCACGAACACGCCCCCAGGGCGGAGGACGCGGCGGGCTTCCGCGAGCGCGCGGTCGAGGTCGTCGACCATCTGGAACGCGGCCTCCGAGGACGCGAGGTCGAAGCGGTCGTCCGCGAACGGAAGCGCCGTCACGTCACCCTGCACGAACGCCGCGTCGACGCCGTAGAAGTCGCGGAGGTGGCGCGCGTGCCCGAGTTGTTCCTCGGAAAAATCCACGCCGACGGCGTCCGCGCCGAGTTCGGCGGTGCCGACGGTTCCCTGTCCGCCGCCGCAACCGAGTTCGACGTAGTCCGCGCCCGCCACGTCGTCGACGACCGACTGCGCCGCGAACCCCGGGGCGTCCCGCTCGAACGGCGACGGTGCGGGCGGCACGTCCTCGTCCGTGTCGGCGTTCCACGCCGCCTGAAACGCGTCGCTCCACTCGTTCCAGAGCCGCCGGTTCGACTGTGAGTGCTCCGACATGTACGCGTTCTCGGACGCCCCGCGAGAAGAAAGTTCGGCCGCGTTACTCGTACTCGATGGTCGCGGGCGGCTTGTGCGTCACGTCGTACACGACGCGGCTCACGTCCTCGACAGTTCCCGTGATGCGGCTCTGGAGGCGCTGAAGCGTCTCCCAGTCGAGTTCCTGAGCGCGCGCGGTCATGCCGTCCCGGCTTTCGACGGAGCGGACGGCGACGACGTGGCCGTGCACGCGGTTGTCGCCCTTCACGCCGGTCGCCTTCCCAAGCACGGCGGCGAACGCCTGCCACGGCTCGTACTCCTCGAGTTCGTCCTCGACGATGTGCGTCGCCTCGCGGGCGACCCGCACCTTCTCCCGCGTGACTTCGCCGACGACGCGCACGGCGAGTCCGGGGCCGGGGAACGGCATCCGTTCCGAGATGACTTCTTCGAGGCCGAGTTCGCGCGCGACGGAGCGCACCTCGTCCTTGTAGAGGTCGCGCAGCGGTTCGACGATTCCCTCGAAGTCCACGGCGTCGGGCAGGCCGCCGACGTTGTGGTGGCTCTTGATGTTCCCCTCGCTCTCGATGCGGTCCGGATAGATAGTGCCCTGCACGAGGTAGTCTGCGTCCGTCTCCCGTGCGACGGTCTCGAACTCCCGGATGAACTGCTCGCCGATGACCTTCCGCTTCTCTTCGGGGTCCGTCACGCCCTCGAGCGCGCCGAGGAAGCGGTCAGCGGCGTCCACGATACGGAGGCTGTCCATGTACCCGAACACCTCCCTGATTTCCTCGGTCTCGCCCTTCCGCATCAGGCCGGTGTCGACGTACACGGGCACGAGCTGCTCGCCGACGGCCTCGTACGCGAGCGCCGCCGCCGTCGAGGAGTCCACGCCGCCGGAGAGCGCGATGATGGCGGTGTCGTCGCCGAGTTCCGCCGCGATTTCGGCTTTCGCGTCCGGGATGAACTCGTCTACGTCCACCATCAGGCGGTCACCTCCGTCTCCGCGAGCACCGACTGTAGTAGCCCGACGAACGGCGGGCTGGCGCGGCCGGGGCGACTGCGGAACTCGGGGTGGAACTGCGTCCCGAGGAAGTACGGGTGCGAGTCGAGTTCGACTATCTCCATGCGGTTACCCGCGTGCCCGCTGAACGTCAAGCCGTCGCTCGTGAGGTCGTCGATGTACTCCGGGTTCACCTCGTAGCGGTGGCGGTGGCGTTCCGTGCAGCTGGTGTCGCCGTACACCTCGTGGGCGAGCGTCCCCGGTTCGATTTCGGTGTCGTGCGCGCCGAGGCGCATCGTGCCGCCGAGGTCCTCCATGTCGTACTGCTCGGGCAGCAGGTCGATGACCGGGTACGGCGTGTCCTCCTCGATTTCGGCGGAGTGCGCGCCCTCCAGTCCGAGGACGTTCCGCGCGTACTCCACGACCGCGAGCTGGAAGCCGAGACAGAGCCCGAGGAAGGGCACGTCGTGCTCGCGGGCGTACCGCACTGCTTCGAGTTTCCCTTCGATTCCGCGGCTCCCGAACCCGCCGGGGACCACGATGCCGTCGGCGGATTCGAGGCGTTCGCGGTGCTCGTCGTTCATCTTCTCCGAGTCCACCCACCTGACGTTCACGTCCACGCGCTCGTGCAGGCCGGCGTGCTTGAGAGACTCGTGAATCGAGATGTAGGCGTCCTCCAGCGCGTACTTCCCGACGAGCGCGATGTCGACCTCGCCCTCGGTGTCGCGCGTGACGAGGTCGCGCCACTCGGTCGAACGCTCGCTCGCGGGGAGCGCGCGGTCGTCGATGGCGAGTTCGCTCATCACGTACTCGTCCAATCCTTCCCCCTCCAGCACGAGCGGGACGTGGTAGATGTCGTCCACGTCCGGGTTCGAGAACACGGCGTCGGTCGGTACGTCGCAGAACAGCGCGATCTTCTCCTTCACGCTCTCCTCCAGCCGCTCGGGGTTCCGTCCGACGAGAATGTCGGGCTGGAGGCCGATGCTCCGCAGTTCCTTCACGGAGTGCTGGGTCGGCTTCGTCTTCTGCTCGCCGTTCTTCGAGTCCGGGACGAGCGTGACGTGCGCGAACAGGATGTCCTCCTCCTCTTGCTCGTGACTGAACTGGCGGAGCGCTTCGAGGTACGGCATCCCCTCGATGTCCCCAACAGTTCCGCCGATTTCGACGAGACACACGTCACTCCCCTCCGCGGCCTCGCGGATGCGGCGCTTGATGTCGTCGGTCACGTGCGGAATCACCTGCACGGTCTTCCCGAGGTAGTCGCCGGCGCGCTCGCGCTCGATGACCTCCTGGTACACCTTCCCCGTGGTGACGTTGTGGTCGGAGGTCATGTCGGCGTCGAGGAAGCGCTCGTAGTTCCCCAGGTCGAGGTCGACCTCGCCGCCGTCCTTGAGAACATAGACCTCCCCGTGCTGGTAGGGGTTCATCGTTCCGGCGTCGACGTTCAGGTAGGGGTCCACCTTGACGGCGGTCACGTCGAAACCGGCGTTCGAGAGAAGTCGCCCGAGGCTCGCGGCCGTGATACCCTTCCCCAGCCCGGACATCACGCCCCCGGTAACGAACACGAACTTGTCGCCCAGTGATGGGTCGTATCCGGTCTCCGTCGGCATACTGTCTGTCCGCAATCCCAGTTCTAAACCGTTTCGGAGACCGTCTGAGTGGTGCGTGTTGACAGCCTACTCAGCGTCGCGCGGGATTCCCTGGAGGGTGTCGGAGCGGTCGTAGATGACGAACTGACCGGCGGACTCCGTGCGCTTCGCGATGGCGACGACGCGCGCGACGTACGTTCCGAGCAGGACGATAGGCGCGAGCGACGTGACGTGCACGCCGACGACCAGCCAGTGCGAGTTCGGGAGCTGTTCGATGTGCAGGAGGACGAACGACATCACGAGAATCGCGGGGAACGCGACGAGGAAGAGGTCCCGGGAGAGGTTCGCGAACTCCCTGCGGAAGTAGAGCGTCTTGAAGTACTCCCGGGTGGTCGCGAGGTACTGCAGGAGGTCGAGCATATCGCCGATGGTTTCCTCGACGGACTCGGGGAGGTCGCCGTCGCCCTCCGCCCGCAGCCGCTGGAGGTCGTTCACCTGCCGCTCGTAGTCGTACGCAAGCGTCGCCAACACCACGTCGATCGGTCCGGACGCCTCGTCCAGCTCCGCGTTCAGTTCGCCGGTCGCGTGCCCGAGGTCGTCGAGGTAGGCGTCAAAGTCTTCCCGGAACTTGAGGTCCGTCGCGGGGATGCGTTCTTCGAGGTACTGCGCGCGCTCCACGATGTCGCCCGTGAGCACGCGCAGGAACGCCGACGGCTCGCCCGGCACGTGGTCGAACTCCGTCACCTCCTCCAGTCGGTGGCGGAACTGGGAGACCGAGTGGATGCGGCCGAACTGCTGGCCGAGCGGGTTCTGCTCGCCCGAGACGAACAGGCTGTTCACGGAGACGACGATGGAGACGAGGAGGAAGTTCCCGCTCAACAGCGTCGTCACCAGCGGCACCACGGTCTCGTGTCGCGAGAGCGTCTGCCCGAGGCCGCCGGTCAGGAGGTGGGCGACCGGTCCGAACAGGACGAACAGCAGACAGACGGCGATGGTTGTGACGGACAGGCGGTTCCCCCGGTACACCACCCACTCCGTCGCACGCGTCGCGAGAGACCCCATCACTCGGGGCTGGGAGCGCCCCCCGGTTAGTGGTTCGGGCCAACACGTCCGTCGCCGGAACGCGGAGTGTTTTGTGTCGCCCGGACGATGTGTCAGTGATGTCAGAGAACACAATGCGCGCGGTACAGGTCCCGGACGCCGGCGGCGACTTCGAGGTCGTCGAGCGCGGTATCCCGGAGCCGGACGCCGACGAGGTCCGGATTGCCGTCGACGCCTGCGGCGTTTGTCACAGCGACGAAATCACCAAAGACGGCCTCCGACCCGGCATCGAGTATCCCCGGATTCCCGGCCACGAGGTCGTCGGCCGTATCGACGCGGTCGGCGACGACGTGACTGAGTGGCGCGAGGGCGACCGCGTCGGCGTCGGCTGGCACGGCGGCCACTGCTTCACGTGCGAGGCGTGCCGCCGCGGCGACTTCATCAACTGCGAGAACGCCGACGTGACCGGACTCGATTTCGACGGCGGGTACGCCGAGTACACCACCGCGCCCCGCGAAGCGCTCGCCGCCGTCCCCGACGCCCTCGACGCGACGGACGCCGCACCCCTCCTCTGCGCCGGAATCACGACGTACAACGCCCTCCGGAACAGCGACGCGCGCCCCGGCGACCTCGTCGCCGTGCAGGGCGTCGGCGGGCTCGGCCACCTCGGCATCCAGTACGCTCGCGAAGCCGGGTACGAGGTCGTCGCGCTCTCCCGAGGCACCGCGAAGGAGGAGAAAGCGCTCGACCTCGGCGCGGACCACTACGTCGACACCGAGAGCGAGGACCCCGCGGCCGCGCTCCAGGAACTCGGCGGCGCGCGCGTCGTGCTCGCCACCGCGCCCTCGGCGGACGCCATCGAGTCCGTCGTCGGCGGTCTCGGCATCGACGGCGAAGTTCTCACCGTCGGCATCCCGCCGGAGCCAGTCGGCGTCAACACCGGCCTCCTCGTCGGTACGCGTGGCTCGGTCTCCGGATGGGCGTCCGGCACCGCCCGCGACTCCCAGGACACCTTGGAGTTCAGCGCGCTCCGCGACGTGACCCCCGAAATAGAGACGTTCGACCTCGCGGACGCCGGCGACGCCTACGAGCGTATGCTGGAGAGCGAGGTGCGGTTCCGTGCCGTCCTCACGCCCTGACGTTCGCCAGGAGGAACGTCCCAACGGTGTCCGCGACCTGGTCGGTCTTCCCGACGAAGAAGTGGTCGGCGGAGAGTTCCACCACCGCCATTCCGTTCTCGCGGGCGCGCTCGACGACTGGCCGCCAGTCCGCCGTGGTGTCTCGCGCGCCGTACACGACCTGCGTCGGACACTCGATATCGTCGAGGGCGCCCGCCGCGTTCAGCCCGGATTCGACTTCTGCGGTCGGCGCGAGCAGGCTCGCCGCGAACAGGTCGACTTCGGTGGTCGCGGCGGCGAGCGCGGCTATCGCGCCGCCGAAACTGAACCCGAACACACCGACAGAGCCGTACTCGTTGACGGCCCAGCGGAGGGCGTTCCGGGCGTCCTCGCGCTCGCCCCGTCCCTCGTCCCACGGCCCGTAGTCGAACCGGAGGCACGCGACGCCGCGCTCGGTGAGGTAGTCGCTGACGGCGGTGAGGCGGGTGTCGCCGCGGTGGCCGCGGTGCTGGGGGTGGGGCGGGCACGCGACCACGCACGCGTCGGCCGCCCGCGGGCCGTCGAGCGTGGCTTCGACGCGCCGTGCACCCGGAACGAACACGGTTTCTCCCATGCGTGTCGACGCGAACGCCGGGGGTTTAGCGGTGGCGCTCGCCGGGGAGGATTTTAACCCTGGCGGACGAACACGGGGGCATGGGACTGCTCTCGCGACTCTCGTACGCGATCCGGTCGAAGCTGAACGCGCTCGTCGGGCGGACGGAGAACCCGCAGCAGGCGCTCGACTACTCCTACGAGCGGATGCAGGACGAACGGCAGAACGTCCGGGAGAGCCTCGCGGACCTCACCGCGCAGAAGAAACGCCTCGAAGCCCAGCGCTCGCGGCTGAACGAGAACGTGGAGAAGCACGCGAGTCAGGCGGAGGAGGCGATGCGGCAGGACCGCGAGGACCTGGCGCGCCGGGCGCTGGAGAAGAAGCAGGCGAAGGTCCAGCAGATGAAGGAACTGGACGAACAGATAGCGGAACTGGAGCGCACGCAGTCGGATGTCGAGGAGAAGAAAGAACAGCTCGAGCAGCGCATCGAGGAGTTCCGGACGAAGAAGGAGACGATGAAGGCGCGCCACGAGGCCGCGGAGGCCCAGAGCCGGGTGAACGAGGCGCTCACGGGCGCCGGTGGCGAGATGGGTGAGGTGAACCGGGCGGTCGAGCGCGCGACCGAGCGCACGGAGGAGATGGAGGCGCGCGCCGCCGCGCTCGACGAACTCGAGGACCGGGGCGCGCTCGAAGCGACGACGGGCGAGGACGAGATAACGACCGAACTCCGCGCGGAGCGCGGCGAGGACGAAGTCGAGGCCGAACTGGAGACGCTGCGCGAGGAGGTTCAGGGCGAACGCGACGTGAGCGAGGCCGCGGAGGCCGCGGAGTCGGAGGTCTCCGAGGACGAGGTGGAGGCGGAACTCGAATCGCTGCGCGAAGAGGAGTCCTGAGCGAGCGCGCGAACCGCGCTCTCGTTCGTCCCCGACACCACCGTCACGCGGTCGTCCTCGGCGCCGATGGCGGTGTAGAACCGCGGCGTCGTGTCCGTCGCGGGAACGACGAGCAGTCCGTCTTTTTCGGTCGCGTTCCGCGAGTCGAGCATGTCGCGCCACGCGTCGGCGAACGCGGTCGCTTCGCTCTCGTTCTGCCACGCGCTCCGCCAGTGCACGGCGTCCGCGTCGGCGTAGTACGTCATGCGGTCGTTCCGCCAGCCGAACGCGGCGCTCGCCGCGTCCGCCTTCGACACGCCGTTCGCGCGTAGCGCGAGCCGAATCCCGAGTTCGCCGACGGTGTCGTATCGAACCGGCGTCAGACTGTTCGTGCGCGGCGGGTCGGCGAGCGCGGGCGTCGTGTCGTTCACGCCGGGGTGGAGGAGCGCGCGCGTCGTGTTCGGGGGCGCGCTGAGGACGGCGTTCCGTTCCATGGTGGTGTCGGCCTGCTCGCTCACGTACTCGTAGCCGTAATGGTAGTAGGCGGACGAGAACGCGGCCTGCCAGCGCTCGCGCGTCACGTCCTCGTGGTCGATGACCGGCCGCGGCGCGTTCGGGAGGTAGCGGTTCCGGTAGCGGAGCGCGGTGCGCTGTGCGTCGCCCTCGACGACGCCGCGCACGGCGAGCGTGCGGTCGGTGTCGAGCAGGCCGGACGTTCCCGCTCGAATCGCGGTGAAGTCGTGCTGGTACTGGAGCGCGTGCGTGAGTTCGTGCGCGAACACCACCTCCTGCGGGTAGACGGACACGTTCTCGCGGAGGACGATACGGGGGCCGGCGTACGTCACGCCGAGCGTGCTCCCCGACCGCACGGTCGCGTTCGTCTTGAGGCCGAGCGCGACTGCGCCCGCCGGCCTGATGCCGAGCGCGCGGTCCGGGAGGTCGCGTTCGCCGCTCGACCCCATCGTCATCTCGCTGACGCGAATCGTGCCGGTGGCGTTCAGGCCGCGGAGGCGTTCGACGCGGTCCAGGACGCGCGGCCCGTCGTAGGAGAGGGTTGCACCGTCGTACGCGAGCGGGCCGTCCGGCGGCGCGTCGTTGACGCTCGTCGAGCCGTCCGTCGTCGTCGCGCTCGTGGTCGGAGCCGTGTCGGCTGTGGGGGCTGAACAGCCCGCGACGAGGAGGAGAAGGACGGCGAGGAGGGCGCGAGCCTGCATGGGGGAAGCGTCCGCACGCCGTCACATAAGGCCGTCGCCCCTTTGATGCTGGGCGTCGAACCACTCGACATGAGCGACTCGGGCGGCGAGCCCCCGGACGAGGAGCGGCCGAGCGACACGATGCGCGAGCGCGTCCCCGAGAGCAGCTGGAAGTTCTGGCTGCTCCTGGACGCCCCTCGCTGGGCGCTCGCCGCCGGTATCTCGGGCGTCGTCTTCCTCGTGCTCGTCGCCCTCGGACACCTCCACCCGCTCGGCACGCCGAACCTCCTCACGGACGCCGACCCGATAGAAACCCTGTTCCAGGGCCTCCTCGGCTCCATCATCACGGGCGTCACGCTCGTGCTCACGCTCAGCCAGCTCGTGCTCAGCCAGGAACTCGGTGCGGTCGGCGACCAGCGCGACCGCATGGAGGGCGCAATCGACTTCCGCGAGGACGTGGCCGAACTGCTCGACGAACCCGTCAGTCCCGCGATGCCGTCGGCGTTCCTCCGCGCGCTCGTCTCCCTCACCGAGGACCGCGTCGACGCGCTCGAAGCCGCCGTCGAGGACATCGAGGACGACGCCCTCACCGACGCCGTCGACGAGTACGCGGACAACCTCCGCGGGAACGCGAAGGCCGTGGAGGACCAGCTCGACGGCGCGCAGTTCGGCGAGTTCGACGTGGTGTGGGCGGCACTGAACTACAATTACTCCTGGAAGATTTACGCCGCGAAGAAGCTCCGCGCCGAGTACAGTGAGACCCTCACGGAGGAGGCGGAGACGGCGTTCGACGACCTCGTGGAGTCCCTCGAACTGTTCGGTCCGGCCCGCGAGCACTTCAAGACGCTCTACTTCCAGTGGGAGCTGGTGAACCTCTCCCGGACGCTCATCTACGCCGCCGTCCCCGCGCTCACCACCGCCATCGCCACCCTCCTCTACCTCGAACCGCAGCTGTTTCCCGGACCAATCGGCGGCATCGAGCCGCTGATTCTCGTCGTCGCCGCCGCGGTCACCGTCTCCGTCGCGCCGTTCGCCATCCTGCTGGCGTACATCCTCCGCATCATCACGGTCACGAAGCGCACGCTCTCCATCGGTCCGTTCATCCTCCGGGAGACCGAGCGCTCCCGCGACCTCGACTAGCTCGCCGCGAGTCGCGCGCCGAGCACCGTCGCGATAACGGCGAACGCGGCGAGCGCGAGGAACAGCGCGAACGGCGTGGCGTACGCGAGGAGGCCGCCCGCGACCGCCGCGCCGAGCGCGCCGACGCCGAACACGCCGAGGTACGTGAATCCGTACGAGATTCCCCTGGTCTCGGGCGGCGAGTACTCCGCGACGAGCGCCTGATACATCGGCTGGACGACGAACAGGAAGAAGCCGAGCACCGCGCTCACCGCCAGGAGCGGGAGCGCGCCGATACTCGCGAGCGGCATGAACGCGACGGCGAGCACCGCGAGCACGCCGAACGCGATGGCGATGCCGCGCTCGGGCGGCATCATGTCGGTGAGCCGGCCGCCCGCGTACTGGCCGAGCACGCCGACGGCGAGCAGGCCGGAGTAGACGTAGCGCGCGGGGTCGCTGATGCCCGAATCGGCCGCGAACGCCTGGACGAAGTCGAGGTCGGAGAGCAGTTCGGGGAGGAACGTGAGGACGCCGCGGTAGTAGAGACCGCTCATCATCACGATACCGAACACGAGCACGAACGCGCCCGCGAACAGCGTCTTCGAGGTGTCGAGGAACGCGCTCCACGACGCGGGCGGGCCGCTCGCCTTCCCGCCGGCCTCGTGCGCGGACTCGTCCACGGAGACGAGGAGCACGAGGCCCGCGGCGAGAATGGCGGGGACGCCGAGGAAGACGACGACGGTCCGCCAGTCGAACGCGAGCAGGAGGAGGCTGGTCGCGAGCGGGCCGGCGGCGATGCCGACGTTCCCGGCGATGCCGTGGAACGCGAGGCCGCGGCCGCGCTCGGTGACGCCCGTGCTGATGAGGGAGAGGCCGGCGGGGTGGTAGACGCTCGCCGCGACGCCCCAGCAGACGAGCGCGAGCGCGATGACGAGCACGCTCGGCGCGACGCTCAGGACGAGGAAGGACGCGCCCATTCCCGCGACGCACGCGGCGATGAGCGGTTTCGACCCGACGTGGTCGGCGAGCACGCCCGCGGGGAGCGCGCCCAACCCGAACAAGCCCATCCCGACCGTCACCACGAGGCCGAGTTCCGCGGTCGTCGTGGAGAACTCGGTGAGCCAGATGGTGACGAGGATGGGGATGGAGAGCTCGTACGTGTGGACCAGGGCGTGCGCGAGCATCGCGACGCCGACGATGGCCCGGTCGTTCCGGTTCACGAACGGGGGAACACGGAGAACCGGGTTAAGTCTCGGGTTTCCGGTAGAACATCGGTCAGTCGGCGGCGAGCGTAACCGGAGCGAGGAGTCGATGTGTCTCCACGAGAACGGCGACGCTGACGACGATGACGACGGCCTCGACTGGCGTGGCGAGCAGGCCGAGCGAGACGATGAGTGTCGTCGCGCACGCGGGCGGATGAACGGCATCGACGGCGAACATCCCCCACGCCGTGAGCACCACTGAGAGGGTGCCGCTCGCCGCGAGTTGCGCGCCGGTGACGGAGAACGCCGCGAACGACGCGGTGACGGTCGCGCCGTCCCCGAACGCGAGGTAGGAGAGGAGACCGGCCGCCGCGCCGACGGCGTGCGCGCCGACGACCGTGCGACGGGTGCGGTCGATTCGGTCGCCGAACGCCAGTACGAACGCGGACGGCCCCAGACTCGGGAACACGAACGGCGTGCCGGCCGCCCAGGCGATGACGCCGAGCACGGCGAACAGCCCGCCAGCGTGTAGTCCGGCGACGAGTCGCTGTCGGTTCACACGCCGTGTGCGGTCGGCGTCCCCAAAAGCCCTCCTCACTCGCGGCCACCACGAACTAAGCCGTCCCGGCGCAGGTATCGGTATGCGGCTCTACCAGACGCCGAAGAACTACGTCGCGCAGGTCGTGCTCGAACGCGACATCCCGCTGCTCACGCGGGCGATGCGGTCGTGGCTCGTCTCGCTCCACGCGGACTTCTTCGCGGACGCCTCGGAGACCGACGGCGAGGCGCGGCGCGCGCACCTCGACGCGCTGTTCGACGCGACCATCGACGCCTACCTCCGCGCGCTCGACGAGGGCTACCCGGAGGCTGAAGCCCGCGAGATAACGCACGTGATGGCCGCCTGGGACTTCCAGAACCAGGGCTGGGGCGAACTCCTCGAATTCCCGCCCGACGAACGCCAGGCGTACTACGAGAAATACCGCGAGTTCTTCGACGCGCACGACGCCAACCCCGAAAATCCGCTCGGCGAGTTCGCGCCGCCCACGGGCTTGCCGTACGCGCCGCCGACGCCCGACCGCCTCGACGGCGAGTACCCGTTCGCCGAACCCGGACTGGTGGACGACATCTACGTCCACGCGCCCGACGACGAGGTCCACCTCGGCTGCGGGTCGAGCTAGGCGAGGAAGGTGACCGCGCGGCGCTTCTGCTCCTCTTCGAGTTCGAGGTGTTCGCGGAACGACGACAGCGCCACGCCGTCCTGCTCGCGCTCCTGGCGGTCCCGAACGCTCACCGTCCCCGCGTCCTCCTCGTTCCCGCCGACGACGAGCATGTATGGGACGTTGTCGTCGTGCGCCTGCTGGATCTTCCGCCCGACCGTCCACGAGCGGTCCTCGACCTCGACGCGGAAGTCGCCGAGTTCGCTCGCGACCTCGCGGGCGTACGGGATGTTGTCGTCCGTGACCGGGAGGACGCGCACCTGCTCGGGCGCGAGCCAGAGCGGGAACTGGCCCTTGAAGTGCTCGATGAGCACGCCCATGAACCGCTCGAAGCTCCCGAGGAGCGCGCGGTGAATCATCACGGGGTGGTGTTCCTCGTTGTCCTCGCCGATGTACGTCAGGTCGAGGTTCCGCGGGATGTTGAAGTCCACCTGCACCGTCCCGATGGTCCACTCCCGGCCGAGCGCGTCACGCGCGTCGATGCCGATTTTCGGACCGTAGAACGCCGCTTCACCCTCCTCCACGTCGTAGTCGAGATCCTCTTCGCGGAGCGCGTCGACGAGCGCGTCCGTCGCCTGCTCCCAGATGTCTTCGCTCCCCATCGCGTCCTCGCCCCGCGTCTCTAGCTTGTAGAGGACTTCGAGGCCGAAGTGGCCGTAGATCTCTTCGATGGCCTGGAGGATGTCGAGGATTTCGCCCTGAATCTGGTCGGGCCGGACGAACGCGTGCCCGTCGTCCTGCGTGAACCCGCGCACTCGCAGGAGCCCGGAGAGTTCGCCCGACTGCTCGTTCCGGTAGTCGTTCCCGAACTCCGAAAACCGCACGGGGAGGTCGCGGTAGGAGTGCGTGGACTCCGAGTAGATGTGGGCGTGGTTCGCGCAGTTCATCGGCTTCAGGCCGTACTCGGTGCCGTCCTGCTCCCACGCGAACATCTCACCGTTCTCCGTGAACGTGTCGTAGTGCCCGGTCGGCTTCCAGAGGTCGGTCTTGTTCAGTTCGGGCGTGCGGACCTCGTCGAACCCGAGGTCGTCGTTCTTCTCGCGCACGTAGTCCTCCAGTTGGCGGCGAATCGCCATCCCGTTCGGGTGGTAGTGCGGACAGCCCGGACTGTGCTCGGGGACGCTGAAGAGATCCATCTCGCGGCCGATTTTCCGGTGGTCGCGCTCCTTCGCCTCCTCGCGCATCTCCAGGAAGTCCTCCAGTTCGGACTCGCTGGGGAACGCGGTGCCGTGGACGCGCGTCAGCGTCTCCTTCTCCTCGTCGCCCCGCCAGTACGCGGCGGAGACACTGAGGAGCGTGAACCCGCCGATTTCGCCCGTCGAGTCGACGTGCGGGCCCTGACAGAGGTCGCGCCAGTCGTCCTGCTCGTAGAACGACACGGGGTCCTCGTCCGCGGCTTCCGTCTCCAGAATCTCGCGCTTGAACTCGTTGTCCTCGAAGAACTCGAACGCCTCCTCCCGCGGAACCTCGACGCGCTCGATGGGGTAGTCCGCCTCCACGATGTCCGCCATCTCGTCCTCGATGTCGTCGAGGTCGGACTCCTCCAGGTCGACGTTCGCCACGTCGTAGTAGAACCCTTCGTCCGTCGACGGGCCGATGGTGAGTTTCGCCTCTGGGTACACTCGCTGGAGCGCCTGCGCGAACACGTGCGCCGCGGAGTGGCGGAGCACGTCGAGGTACTCCTCCGAGGAGTCCGTGACGATTTCGATGCGGCAGTCCTCGAAGAGCGGTTCTTCCTTCGCGACGAGGTCGCCGTCCACGACGCCGGCGACGGTGTCCCGGCCGAGGCCTTCGCCGATTCGGTACGCGATATCCTCGACCGTCTCCCCCGCCTCCGCGCTGAGTTCGGAGCCGTCGGGGAGCGTGACCGTGAGTTCGCTCATGGGGCGAATACGGCCAACAGCCCACATAAGCGTGACGTGATGCCCTTACTCGACGGGGCGCGCGCCCGTCCCCGACCGCTCGACGGCGTCGAGGTCGACGTAGCCGCCGGGGAGCGGGACGCCCTCGTAGGGGTCGTCCGCGAGGAGGAGCGAGCCGTCGAGGTCCGCGTAGTCCAGCAGGGGCGCGAGGTGGCAGGCCGCGGCGATGGCGGCGTTCGTCTCCACCATACAGCCGAGCATGACTTCGAGGCCGTGCGCGCGAGCCGCGTGAACCATCCGCTTCGCCTCCCGGAGGCCGCCGCACTTCATCAGCTTGATGTTCGCGATGTCGGCACGCCCCGCGAGTTCGGGTACGTCCGCGAGCGTGACGCAGGACTCGTCCGCCGCGATGGGGAGCGCGCTGCGCTCGTACACGAACCCCAGGCCCTCGGTGTTCTCCGCGGGCACCGGCTGTTCGACGAACTCAACGCCGTACTCGGCGAGCCACTCGGTGTTCCGCACGGCCTCGCGGGGCGTCCACGCCTCGTTCGCGTCCACACGGATAGTCGCGTCCGGCGCGGCCTCGCGCACGATTTCGACGATTTCCTCGTCCCGCGGCGTGCCGAGCTTCACCTTCAGCGTCCCGTAGCCCGCCGCGACGGCCTCCCGGGTCTTCTCGCGCATCGTCTCGGTGTCGTCCAGTCCGATGGTGAACGACGAGGTGACCGACTGCTCGGGATCGAGCCCCCAGTACCGATACAGGGGGAGGCCAGCGCGCTTCGCCGCGAGGTCGTGGAGCGCGATGCTCACCGCGCACCGCGCCGCCGGATTCCCCGACACCGCCTCCCGAAGCCCCGTCTCGATGCGGGCGAGCGCGTGCGGGTCGCCGACTTCCTCCACGACCGCGAGGAGGTCGGGGAGGACGGCTTCGACGGTGTCCGCGGTCTCGCCGTAGTGCGCGGACGGCGCCGCCGCCCCAACGCCCGTGTTCCCCTCCGCGTCCGTGACGCGAACGACGACGTTCTCCGCGGTCGCCGTGGTACCGCGAGCGATGGTGAACGCGTGTTCGAGCGGGAGGCTCACCCGGTCGAACTCCGCCGAGAGCGTCATAGGACGTCCTCCAGCACCTCCTCCATGCCGAAGCGGACCGGGTCCGTTGCGGGCACGTCGATGGTGTCGGCGTACGATTCGACCGCGTCCCGCGCCGCGTCGTCATCGTCGAGTTCGCGGGTGTTCAGCGCGCCGGCGACGACCTCCGTCTCGTGGACGGGCGCGGAGAGCGACTCGTAGAGCGAGACGTACTCGGGGAGCGGCGGCAGGTCCTGGTCGTAGCCGTGAACGGAGTCGCGGCCGTGCTCGTGGCAGAGCACGAGCTTGTCCGCCATCGACCCGTGGAGGATGCCGCACGTGACCGCGGAGTACGCGGGGTGGACGATGCTCCCCTGACCCTCCACGAACACCACGTCGTGGTCGTCGCCGACCTCCAGAATCATCTCCTCCACCGCGCCCGCGGTGAAGTCCGACACTACACGGTCGATGGGGTTCCCCCAGCCCGCGATCATGATGCCGGTCTGGCCGGTCGGGACGAACGCCGCGTCGTACCCCGCGTCCTCCGCGGCCGCGACGAGTTCGAGCGTCGTCGTCATCTTCCCCACCGAGCAGTCCGTTCCCACCGTCAGCACGACCTCCGCGCTCACCTCGTCCGCGACGCCGTCCGCGACGGTGAGGTCGGGCGACGGCTTGCGGACGTCCCAGAGTTCGCCGCCGTGCTCGGCAGCGAGGTCCGCGAACTCGTCGTCCTCCGCGAGGAAGTAGTGGAGTCCCGAAACCACTTCGAGGCCGCGTTCGAGTGCGTTCCGGACGTCCGGCCGCCAGGACTCGTCGAACCCCCCGCCGATGGGCGCGATGCCGATGAGCAGGCCGTCGACCTCTCCCTCGACGTCGCTCATCGACGCGACGATGGGCGCGTCCGGCACGCCCGCCAGAACGTCGTTCACGCGCTTGCCCGCGTTGTCGCGGTCGACGACGGCGACGACCTCGTGGCCGCCGTACCGCAGAACGCCGACCGCGGTCTTCGCGCGGTCGGGGAACTTCTCGTGTGCGAGGAGTGCGATACGCATACCCGCCACATGGACATCACCCGTCCTAAATCAACCGGAGGCGAACGGTCCAGAAATCACGGAACGCCTCGGAGAGCGCGTCCTCGGGGTCGCCGGTCGCGTCCGACGGCGCGGTTACGTCCGCGTCGGACGCGAACTCGGGAAGGAGCGTGCGTTCGCCAACGACGTAGAGGGTGTCTGTGTCCAGCGCTTCGATGGCGTCCTCGCACTTCTCGAGGTGCTCGGCGACCTGTTCGTCGCGCCGGCGCTCGAATCGGCCTTGACTGAACCCGCCCTTCGAGTGCTTGCCCTTCACGTCGCTCTCGAACCCCTCGAACCCGGTGCGTTCGCGGCCGTCGTACGTGCCGAGAGCGAACAGGTCCGCGCGCACGATCGCGAGCGCGAACTCGCCCGTCGGCTCGAACCACTCGCGTTCGACGCGGAAGCTGTCGCTCCACGCGTCGAACTCGTCCGGTGCGACCGGCGGGCGGAGCGTCGCGCTCACCACGCCGTCGGCGTCCCGGACGGCGAGACAGGGACTCCCGTGTTCCACGAGCGCCGCGCGCTCGCCGAACGCGTCGCTCACGCTCTCGGGAACGCGGCCGTCGACCATCGCCGTCAGCGCGCCATCCCCGGGCGCGTGCACGGTTTCGAGCCTGGTGAGGAGGCGGTCGAGGCGCTCCCCGAACACGTCGGCCGTCCCGCGAATGTCGAGTTCCTCGTCGACGGTCTCCGCGCGCTCTGCGCGGTCCCGGAGCTCCTCGATGCGGTCCTCGAGCCTGTTGACCGCCTCCTCGGCCTCCTGTTTCGCCGCGACCGCGTCCCGCCGCCGCTCGCTCTCGGCGTCGAGCTGCGCCTGCAGGCTCTCCACCTCGTCTTCGAGGTCCGCGATGCGGTCTTTCAGGCGTGCGCGCCCGAGGAGTCTGTCCAGCATTGCCCGGACGGGCGCCCGCTGGCCGGAAAAACGTAGCGAATAGGGCGAACAGACAGCCCCCGCGGTGGGGCGCGCGGTGGGCTGCCGGTTTCGCGGGCCGCGCGCCCGCCGTTTTCACGTCACGCTCCCGGTTGGCCCCGGCTTCCTACTTAAACTGCGCCTGTGCGGACGAGACGTTCGGCGTGGTCCGCTTTCGCGAGCAGGACCTCCCGGAGTGCGGGCGGGTTGTCGACGGAGAGGCGTTCGAGGAGGTCGCGGGGCACGGCGAGCGTGTCCGCGGGCACGTCGTTGCTCCCGTGGACGCGGAGGTGTGCGGTGTCGAGTTTCATCACGAGCGGGTAGTCGGTTCGCTCCACGCCCTCGCCGGACGCGTAGAGTTGCTCGTTCACGCGTTCGTGCTGGCTCCGCTGCATGGCCGCGCAGTCGCCGTCGTGCGGCTCCACCACGAGCCGACCGAGGTAGTAGCCGTTCGAAAACACCTCGAACATACATGTTACCGTTTACCACGGTAGTAGTTAAGTGCGTCGCCGAAGGCTTTTATCGAACGACTACGCGACCGTTCACGGGCCGAAAACGGTTCGAACGAACGTTCGGGTTTTTAGGCTGGGCCGCCGTACGCACGAGTGATGAATCGTGGCGTCGCGCTCCTCGTCTCCGTGGCCGCGCTCGCGGCCGTCGTCGCCGCCGGCGGCGCGGCCGGCTTCGCCCCCGCCGCCGACAACGCCACGGCGAACAACACGACCGCGAACACGAGCTACGGCGCGAGCGTCTCCGCGTTCATGTCCTCGAACGCCGCGGACGCGAGCGGCACCGTCGACCAGGGCGTCTGGGCGGCGTCCGTGAACCGCTCCGAGAACGCGACCACCGAGGTGACCCGACGCGTCGACACGCTCCAGGACCGCCTCGACCGTCTCCAGGAACGCAGACAGGACCTCCGCGCCGCCCGCCAGAACGGCTCGCTCTCCCCGCTCTCGTTCCGCACGCAGATGGCCGAACTCTCCGCGCGATACCAGCAGCTCGCCGCGTCCGCGAACGACACCGCGGCCGTCGCTCGCACGCACAACACGACGCCGCCCGGCCTCCAGCGCCTCGTCGAGAACGCGTCCGCCGCCGCGGCCGCGACCCGCGGGCCGCCCGGCGACATCCCCGGCCGCGGCACCGACGCACCCCGCGGCCCGCCCGGGAACACCACCCACGGCCCGCCGGACAACCCCACGACCGGCCCACCAGAGAACACCACGCAGGGCCCACCAGAGAACACCACGCGGGGCCCGCCGGACGACACGACGACGCGCGGGGGCGAGAACGCCGGGAACGGCGGAGGGTCGGACACGACCACGCGTGACTCCGGGAACGCGAGCGACGGTGCGACGACCACGCGGCGCGGAACCCGCGACGGGAACGGCGACGGGAACGACCGACCCGCGGCGTTCGACCCCGTGGTTCGCGGGGAGTCACCCTTTTGAACGCGAGTCCCTAACCCTCGCGCGGTAATGGACTCCGGGGCGCTCCTCGACCTGCTGGGTAACGCCAACCGCCGCCGCATCCTGCGGCTGCTCGCGCAGAAGCCGTGCTACGTCACGGAGATAAGCGAGTACATCGGCGTCAGCCCGAAGGCCGTCATCGACCACCTTCGCCGGCTCGAAGACGCAGGTCTGGTGGAGAGCCACACCGACGACCGCCGCCGGAAGTACTTCCACATCGCGCGCAACCTCCGCCTCGAAGTGAGCGTCAGCCCCTACCAGTTCGGCGCGAAGAGCGCGTACCCCGCGAGCACCACGCTCGACCTGGGGCGATGCACGCACCTCAGCATCGACCTCGAAATCGAGGAGGACTCGGCGATAGACGGCCTCGCCGCGGAACTCCGCGACCTCCGCGAGTTGGAGCGCGAACTCTCGATGGCCCAGCGCTGGGTGCAGGGCCGCCTCGCGGACGTGCAGTCGGATATCTCGGACGCCGCCAGCGAGGACGAAGACCACCTCGTTCCGGACGTGCTCGCGGAAATCGTCGACGAGCCACTCGACGTGCGGGCGCTCGCGGACCGCGTGAACGCGCCGCCGTCGGTGGTGGAGAGCACGCTCGTCCGCCTCCGCGAGCGCGGCATCGTGGAGGAGGTCGGCGACGGCTGGCGCATCGCGGAGTAGAATCCTTTTAGTCCGCGCCACCGATGGTTTCGGGTATGCACACTGGGGACCGCGTTCGCGTCGACCGCGCGGGCGAGGAGACGGAGGGCGTCGTCCTCCCCTCCTCGTCGCCGGAGACGCTCGTCCTGAAACTCGATAGCGGCTACAACATCGGCATCGCCCGCGAGGACGCCACGGTCGAGGTCGTGGAGTCCGACGTGTACGAACTGGAGCGCGAGGAGGGCGAGGCCGGCAGCGTCTCCGAGGTCGATTTCGACGACGACCTTCCCACGATTTCGCTCATCAGCACGGGCGGCACCATCGCATCCACCGTGGACTACCGGACGGGCGCCGTGACGGCCCAGTTCGACGCCGAAGACGTGCTCCGCGCCGTCCCCGACCTCGCCGGCCGCGCGAACTACCGCGGGCGCGTCGTCGCGAACATCCTCTCCGAGAACATGGAGCCGTCCATCTGGCAGGACCTCGCCCGGGCGGTCCACGACGAAATCGAGGCCGGCGCGGACGGCGTCGTCGTGATGCACGGCACGGACACGATGCAGTTCTCCGCGTCGGCGCTCGCGTTCATGCTCGACACGCCCGTGCCCGTCGTCTTCACGGGCAGCCAGCGCTCCGCCGACCGGCCGTCCTCGGACAACGTGATGAACGCCGTCTGTTCGGTGGAGGCCGCGAAGGCCGACGCCGCCGAGGTGATGGTGTGCATGCACGCCTCCGAGAGCGACGACCGGTGCGCGCTCCACCGCGGCACGAGAGTGAGAAAGAACCACACGAGCCGCCGCGACGCCTTCGAGACAGTCGGCGCTGACCCGCTCGGCTACGTCGACTACGAGACCGAGGCCGTCGACTTCAACCGCGAGACGGCGGAGCGCGGCGGCGTCGACCTCGACATCGCGCCCGCCATCGAGGAGGACGTGGAACTCGTGAAGTTCACGCCGAACATGGACCCGGGCTTCCTCGACCTCTGCGAGGACAAGGCGGGCGTCGTCATCGAGGGTACTGGTCTCGGACACGTTCACTCCGACCTCGTCGACCGCATCGACGACCTGACGAGCGACGGCACCGCGGTCGTGATGACGAGTCAGTGCGTCGAGGGCCGCGTCTGCGACCGCGTGTACGACACCGGCCGCGACCTCCTCGACGCCGGCGTCATCGAGGGCGAGGACGCCCTTCCCGGCACGGCGAAAGTCAAGCTGATGTGGGTGCTCGCGAACGCGAGCGAGGAGAGCGTCGACGAGGCGTTCCGCAGGCCCGTCGCCGGCGAACTCACGGAGCGTTCGACGCCATGGCAGTAGAGATTCGGCAGGCTCGCCGCGACGACTCCGACGCCGTCGCGGCGTTCACGCAGGACACGTGGAGCGACCGCCGCGAGAGCGGCGACTACCTCCCGCGCGTCTTCGAGGACTGGGTCGAGTCGGACGACGACACTCAGCGCACGTTCGTCGCGGATGTCGACGGCACCGCCGCCGGCGTCCTCCAGGTCGTCCGCCTGAGCGAGCACGAGGCGTGGGCGCAGGGGATGCGCGTCGACCCCGCGCACCGCGGGAAATCCCTCGGCACGCGGCTGACGCACGCGGGCTTCGACTGGGCGCGCGAGCGCGGCGCGACCGTCGCCCGCAACATGGTGTTCTCGTGGAACGTCATGGGCCTCGGCCTCTCCAGGGCCGCCGGCTTCGAACCCGAGACCGAGTTCCGCTGGGTCCACCCGACGCCGGACGCCGACGCGAGCCACGACTACACCGAGACCGGGGACGTGCACACCGCGTGGCGCGCCCTCCAGTCCAGCCGCGCGTTCGACGAACTCGCCGGACTCGGCCTCGACCTGAACGAGGCCTGGGCGCTCAGCGAACTGACGAAAGACACGCTCCGCGACGCCCCTCGAACCATCGCGCTCACCGACGGCGACGGCGCACGCGCGGCCGCCTACCGCGTCCGCGACTACGACCGCGAGAACGAGGGCGGCGACTCCGTCACCTGGGCGGACTACGGCGTCGGCGTCTGGCACGACACGGACGCCTGCGACGCGCTCCTCACGGCAATCAGCCGCGACGCCGCCGAGAACGACATCGACCAGGTTCGCGTGCTGATTCCCGAGGCTGTCGACTTCGTTAGCGACGCGGCCGCCGCACGCGTCGACATCGGCGACGAACCCGACTTCGTCACCGCCGCCGACCTCACCGCAGACTACTGATTCTCCTCACGCAGTCCCGCCGCTCACGGGCGGGAAGAGCGCGAGTTCGTCGCCGTCCTCGACGGCCGCGTCGAGGTCGTCGACGGTTTGGCCGTTCCGGAGGACGTTGATGTGGTCGTGGAGACTGCCGTCGTCGTCGAGTACGCGGTCTTCGAGCGCGGGATGGTCGACGAGGAGAGCGTCGAGGGCTGCCCCGACGGTGGCGCCGTCGAAGTCCACGGTGACGTGGCGGTCGCCCGCGACTTCCGCGAGGTCCGCGAACAGCTTCCACTCGGCGTTCATGTTCCCGAGTCGGACTGGGAGGCCTAAGAGCCTCCCGACTCCGTCGGCGCCACCGGCTCCCCGCCCGCCTCGGCCTCGATGCGGCGGAGGGTTTCGGGGCGCGCGACGACGTACAGCCAGTCGTTCCCGGCGAGCCGGCGGTTTCGGGACGGAATCGGTTCCACGGGTCCTTCGCCGGGCCGGACGGCGACGACGGTGGCGTCGATGTCGCCGAGCCGGGTGCCGTCGAGCGGGCCGTCGGGCGCGATGCGAATGGCGGTCATCGTCTCGTCCGCGGCGCGGAGGAGCGTCGCGAACTCGCGGTCCGCGGTCGGCGTCGACGGGAGCGTGAGGAGTCGGTACCGGCCGCCCGCGACGCGTTCGGCGTCCGTCTCGTCGAGCGCGAGCGTGACGGTGTCGCCCGCGGTCGCGCGGAGTTCCGCGGTCGCGACGCGCTCGGGGTTCTCGCCCGTCGTCCACACCTGCACCACGTCGCCCGCGCTCGCGGAGTTCGGGGGGTCGGCGACGACGGCGACGGCGGCGGTGCCGGGGCCGAGCGTCGGGCCGATGCCGGCGAGTCGGCGGCCGACCGCGAGGTAGGTGACCGTGCCGTCGGGCTCCATCTCCACGTCCACGTACCCCACGTCGTGGTCGTCCTTCAGGCGGTTCACCACGCGCTCGCGGAGGTCCTCCACGGTGAGCCGGCGCGGGAAGATGAGCGTCTTCCCCGCGATGTCGTCCTTCACGGACGCCTCGACGCGTTCGTACTCGTCGATGTCCGCCACGTCCTCGGGGAGCGTGACGGCGACGACGCGCCCGACCGCCTGCACCAGCTGGCTGACCTCGCCGGTCACCTCGCGCGCGCCCGCCGCGGCGAACACGGAGGTCGCGACCCGGTCGCCCGTCCGCTGGCCGACGGGACCCACCGCGGTGGCGAGCGCGAACGCCACGCTGTTGAACAGCACGACGTTCATCTCGAACAGCTCCGATTGGCCCGCGAGCACCTGCGTGAGGGCTGATTTCGTGTTCAGATAGAGCGCGACGGAGGAGACTGCGGCGAGCACGGCCAGCCCGGTCGAGATGCGGTCCCGGAAGTACCATCGGTAGCCGAGCGCGACGAGCCCCGCGGTACCGCCCGCGAGCACGGTGAGGCCGAACAGCCGGACGGCGGCGACCGCGGACACGCCGAACAGGGTCGTCTGGGCTATCACGCCACCACCTCGGCGAACGCGTCGAGCGCGTCCCGGGACCCGACGACGAACGCGTCGTCGCCCGCCTCCAGTCGCGCGGTCCCCCGCGGCGCCATCGTCCACGCGCCGTCGTGTCGTATCGCGAGCACCACGACGCCGTGCTCAGTCCGCAGGTCGCTCTCCGCGAGCGTACGGCCTGCAATCTCGCTCTCCGTGCCGACGGTGACGCGGCGGAGGCGGTGGCCCGCGCGCCGCAGGAGGCTCACGAGCTCGAACTCCCGGCGCGTGCCCCGCGACCGCACCACGACAGTCCCGCCGTCGGCGGCGAGCAGCGTCGTCGCGGCCGCGCGGTCGACCGCGACTGTCACGCGACCCTCGCCGCCCGTTGTCGTTCCCGCGACCATCGCGCTCGCCGTCTCGGTGCCGCCGTCCGCCGTCGGACCGTCGCCCGTCGCCGCGTTGTCCGCGGGAGTCTCCGGTTTCTTCTCGCTGCCGGACTTCGCGCTCACGACGGTGCCGGCGGCGGTCGTCCCGTCCGCGACGACAGTTACCGTGTCGCCGCGCGCGACGCCGGTCGGGACGAGCGCCTCCACGGAGACCGCGCGCTTCCCCGAGGGCACGCGCTTCGACACCCCGGAGACGGGCGGTGCGGCGACGACGGTCGCGCGCGCCTGCTCGTCGAGCGTCACGTCCGCCGCCGCGAGGTCGAACTCGCTGCGCAGGCGGTCCTCGAACCGCGTCTCGATTTCGCCCACCGGGAGGTCCGCGGGGAACGTCCACTCCGTCTCCCGAATCTCCGCGCGAAGCGGCTCCGGGAGCGGCGGATACCCCTCCATGTCGGCGATGTCGCCGACGATTTCGACGCGGACCTGCCCGCGCGTGCCGACGAGTTCGACCACGTCCCGGCTGAACGTGCGCTCGCGCAGGCTCTTGATGCTGATTCGCTTCGGGAGCGTGCCACCGAGCTTGTCGCCCTGTGCGTGCGCGTAGAAACTCATCATTAGAATGACCAGTAGCGCGGTGAGTACCGTGGTGCTGTTCGCGGACTGGAGGATGGTCTGGTCCGTGAACGCCAACAAGCCGCCGTTGATGCCGGCGACGGCGACCGCGAGCACGACGACACCGAGCGCGGGAATCGTCAGGCCGGTGACGTACTTGAACGCGAACCCGAACCCGAACGACACCAGCACGGGGACCACGCCCGCCAGCAACCCGAGGTAGATGCCGCGGAGCACCTGCACCGCGAACCCTGACTCCACTGCCATAGTTCGAATGAACGCGCGGCCGCCTTACCAGTACCGCCCCGTTTATGCCGACGGGACCTCCCTTTCCGGGTATGGTCGTCTCGCGCGAGTCGGTGGCGACCGGCCGTATCGCGGTCGGGCTGACGATGCTCGTCGCCGTGCTCTCGGTCGTCACCGGCGTCATCGAAATCAGCCAGCCCGGCCACTTCGGCCCCCTCGCGCCCTACCTCCCCGAGGCCCTGAAGCAGGCCGCGGGGTTCACGGGCGCGCTCACCGGCTTCCTGATGGTGTTCAGCGCGCTCGGGATGCGCCGCGGACTGCGCGCCGCCTGGTACTCCACCGTGGTTCTCCTCCCGGTCACCGCCATCCAGGGCGTCGTCCAGACGAGCATTTACTCCACGCCCCTCATCGTTCTCTCCGTCGTCTCGATTCCCGTCGTCTGGCTCACCCGCGACCGGTTCGACCGCGCGCTCTCCCTCACCACGACACAGCTCTCCGCGGGCATCGCGCTCACCGGCATCCAGATATACGGGACCGTCGGCGCGTACGCGCTCCGCGAGCACTTCCCCGCCATCGACACCATCCTCGACGCCTTCTGGTTCACGCTCGTCACGTCCTCCACCGTCGGCTACGGCGACATCACGCCGACCACCCAGACCGGCCGCCTGTTCGGGCTGAGCGTGCTGGTCCTCGGGACCGCGAGTTTCGCCATCGCGCTCGGCGCGCTCCTCGGTCCCGCCATCGAAGCCCGGTTCGCGAACGCACTCGGACGCATGACTCAATCACAACTCGAAGCCCTCGAAAACCACGTCATCGTCGCCGGCTACGGCGACCTTACGGAACCGCTCATCGTCGAACTCCGCGAGACCGGGACGCCGTTCGTCGTCGTCACGCCGGACGCGAACGTCTCGGACCGCCTTCCGGAGGAGACCGTGCTGGTCGGAGACCCGAGCGACGAGGACGTCCTCGACCGCGCCGGCATCGACCACGCGCGCGCCGTCGTCGCCGCCACCAACAACGACGGCGAGGACGCGCTCGTCGTCCTGACGGCCCGTCAGATGAACGCGGACGTGCGCATCGTCGCCGCCGCCACCGAGAAGGAGAACGAACCGAAACTCAAACGGGCCGGCGCGGACGCCGTTGTCAGCCCCGCCGTCATCGGCGGCCGCCTCCTCGTCCGGTCCGCGTTCGGCGACGAGGACTCCGAACGCGTCGCCGACGAACTCCTCGAAGGCGACTGACAGCGACAAAACGGGCATCTGAACGCCTGTTCAGGTAATGGCATGGGTTCGACCGACGACTGCTGTGAGCGCGAGACCGGGCTGGACGCGGCGACGCAGCGTCGCGCCGTCCGCGAGCGCTACGCCCGCATCGCCAGCGACGCCGACTCTTGCTGCGGCGCGGACGTGGCGGCGAACGCCGCGGCGCGCGTCCGCACGCTCCTCGCCGACGCCGGATTCGTCGACATCGACGTGTCCCCGGTAGACGACAGCGCGGAGATGCTCTCCGAGTGGCACGACGACTGCGACCCGAGCGACTTCCTCGTCTCCGCCAGCATCACCGCCCGCACGCCCGACTGAGTCGGGCTACGCGCGGTGAACGACCGCCACGTCGGTCTCCACGTCGCCGATGCGGCTGAACGTCGGCGGCGACACCACCCGTGACGCCGCGGAGCGGTTCGAACTCGCCCCCAGCACGACGAGGTCGTAGTGGGCGTCGTTGCGCTCGATGAACGACTCGATGCTGGAGCGCGACACCCGCGTCTCCGAGCGGCAGTCCGTGGTCTCCACGAGGTTCGCGAGCATCGACTCCGCGCTCCGGCGCTCGCGCTCGTGGTCGATACACGTGCAGACGCTCACCGTGCCCGCGTGTCCGGCGAGCCGGCCGGCGTAATCTATCATCGCGTGCGCGAGGTCGCTCGCGGTTCGCACGGGGACCATCACGCGCTTCCACGTCGTGCTCCCCGTCGCGGACCGGAACGCGATTGCGTCCACCGGCCCCCGGAGAACGGTGCGGACGAACGGCGACGTGGCGTCGTCCTCCTCCTCGTACGGCGTGACGATGAGGTCGCAGTTCGTGCGCTCCGCGGTGTCGAAGACGGTCTCCGCGGGCGCCTGCCGGTCCACGGCGACCACGACCTCGACGGGGACGCCGACCCGGGTCTCGATGTGGGCGGCGTGCCGTTCGAGTTCGCGCGCCGCCTCGGTCGCGACCTCCTGTTGGGCGCACTCCTCGGGGTTCTCCACGTCCTCGTCCAACCGGGCGCGCGTCGCCTGCGCCACCTCGCGCTCGTCCATCACGTCCAGCAACACGACCTTCGCGGCGTCGTGCGCGGCGGCGATTCGCGCGCCGAACATCGCCGTTTCCGTCACGTGCTCGCCCCGCATCGGCACGAGCACGTGGTCGTCGCCCTGCGTCGTCTGGTAGAGGTAGCGCGCTCGCTGCTCGTAGAACTCGCGGCGCCACGCGACGAACACGCCCGCGACCACGAGCGAGGACACGAGCACGCCCGCCAGATACGCCAATTGAGCGTTCCCCGTCAGGAGGACGAGCAGCGCGGTCGAAAAGGCGGTCGGGAGTTCGAGGTCGAGCAGCCACGTCGCGACGCCCGTGAACAGAATCGCGAGCGCCGCGCCGCTCGCGTGCACGTCCATCGTCGTCGGCGACACGCCGTACGCGAGCGCGGTGGCTTCGAGCGCGAGCCAGCCACAAAAGGCGCCGAGCGTCAGCCCGCCGACGAACCGCCGCGGCTCGGCGTACCGGCCCTCGGGGTCGGCGAACAGCGTGTACGTGCTGGACGCGAGCGGCGGAAAGAGGAGGAAGGAGATGTTCGGCACGAGCTGTGAGAGCAGCGTGACGAACCCGATGAGGAGCGGGACGAACAACAGGACGGAAATCCGGGTGAGGTTGCTCGTGGTTTCGAGCCACCGCCGGAACTCGTTCACCTCGCGGCGTTCGATACGGCCGGCTCGGCGGCGCGCCGCACGGATGCGCTCACGGAGCCGGTTCAGCATACCCCGCACAATTCCCTCGGGGTTTTTGCGTCTTTCGCGTTCGCCGCCGCGTTACGCGAGGTCCGCGACCGCGTTCAAGCTGAGCGTGATGGCGCGCTCGACGTTGTCCCGGGCTTTCGCCGGGAGTTCCTCGTCGTCGGTCGCGCCCTTCTGCGTGCCCTTCACGAGGTTGCCGTCGACGGTGCAGATGGCGCCGGCGCGCATCCCCTTCCGGCGCGCGAGCGAGAACACGGCCGCAGCCTCCATCTCGACGGAGAGGATGTTCGCCGCCTCCCACGCGGCGACGTACTCGTCCGTTTCGGCGTAGAACGCGTCGTCGGACGCGATGGGGCCGACGTGCACGTCCTCATCGTTCGCTTCCGCGGAATCGACGAGCGCCGACAATACCGTGTAATCGGGGACTGCGGGCAAGGTCTCGGCCTCGTAGCGCTTCGACGTGCCCTCGTCCTTCGCCGCGCCAGTCGCCACTATCATGTCGCCGATTTCGATGTTGCGCTGGAGCGCCCCCGTCGTCCCCACGCGGATGACGGTGTCGACGCCGACGTTGTACAGTTCCTCGATAGCGATAGCCGCGGACGGACAGCCGATACCGGTCGAGCAGATGGTGAGCGGTGTGTCCTCGTAGGTCGCGTTCACGACCTTGTACTCGCGGTTCTCCGAGACGACCTCGACGTCCTCGCACTGCTTCGCGATGCGGTCGACGCGCCCGGGGTCGCCCGGAATCAGCGCGATGTCGTTCACGTCGCCCGGTGCCACGAGCAAGTGGGGCTGCTTCGCCATACTCGGAGTTCAGGAGGGGGAGAGAAAAGTACCGCGTTCCTACGCGTAGCGGTCGAGGAGTTCGCGCTCCCGCGAGATGAGTTCCGCGACGCCGTGTTCGAGTAGCGTCTCCGCGAGTCCGGTGGCTACGTAGTACGAGTGAACGCCGTTCTCGCCGCGGTCCTTGCGTTTCCGGTTCTGCACGAGTCCGACATCTTGGAGCGTGTCGAGGTGGTAGTGGAGGCGATTCGACGGAACGTCGAGGGCGTCCGCGAGGGCGCTCGCGCTCGACTCGCCGTTCCGGAGGAGAGCCGTCAGAATCCGATACCGCGTCGAATCCCCGATAACGCGCTGCATCGCGAGGTAGTCGTCGAGGTCGAGGAGGCTCTCGCCGGGAAGCGGGGGCGGCGCATAGCGGTCGTCAGCCTCGGACATCTGTGCGTGTCCGTACACACCGCCAGCGTATAACTATATCTGAGTCAGTTAGGGCTGAAAAAACCCTATTTTATATACTCTGGTCGCGTGGGTCGAGGAAATGCGCGAGCGTCTCCTGGAGACCCTCCCACGGACGCGATATCGCCGCTTCCTCGTGTACGTGATGGGTCCGTACAAGGCCCACGCCCACGAAGACGAAGCGCAGTTCGCGTTCCTTAAACGGGTGCGCGACGGGCTTCGCGACGCCGGATTGAACGCGTTTCTCGCGACCGATATCGACATCCCGCTGACGGAGATGGACGCGGGAACGCAGTCGCTCGAATTCGCTCGCGCGAGCAACGTCGTCCTGTTCGTAGTGCCGAGCGGAGGCCGCAACCTCGGCGTCGGAATCGAAGTCGGCGCCGTGCTGGAAGACCGAATGAACACGCCCGGTCGCGTGCTATTCGTCCACGAAACCGGCGTTCGGAGCGCGATGATAGCCGCGGTTGCGGACCGCTGGAACGCGACGATAGACGACTACGAGGACGACGTGGAACTCCTCGAACGCGCGAAACTGTTCTCCAGAGACGTGATGGAACGCGAACGAACGGGCGACCTCCCGACGCTCGACTAGACGAGGCCGTCGGCCGCTGGCGGGCCGAATCCCACTCGTCCACGACCCGCCAGTGCCCGCCGCGCTCGGGGGCGGTGTAGAGCGCGTCGTCGGTGCCCGCGACCGTCCCGCGTTCGCCGGTGGCGACGCTCTGTACGCCCTCGCAGACGAGGAACGCCGTCACGCGGTCCGAGAGCGCGGCGAACGTACGCGATACCACACGGACGCACCCACCAAAACGGTTCGCCAGCAACGACGCGCCAGCAATCGAAACGTGACGACCATCGCGGAATTAGTATCGGTCGTCGAGAAACGCCTCGACTTCGGGCTGCGTGGGGGCGGTGCGCGCGCCCTCGGAGGTGGCGGCGAGCGCGCCGCACGCGTTCGCGTACTCCAGCGCGCGCTCGACGCGGTCGGCGTCGATGCCGTCCTCGGTGAGGATGACCGACAGGAACCCCGCGGCGAACGCGTCGCCCGCGCCCGTCGTGTCCACCGCGTCCACCTCGAACCCGGGGTGGTCGTAGCTCCCGGTGGCGGTGTGGACGGTCGCGCCGCGCGCGCCGTGCTTCACCACCACGAGACCGCCCCGGGTCGGCGGCGCGTTCGCGTACTCGGCGCCGAGCACGGACGCGGCCTCCCGGCCGTTCAGGAACAGCACGTCCGCGCGCTCGATGGTCGCGGAGAAATCTCTGGAGTCCAGCCGCCGCCCCGGGTCGAAGCTCACGGTGGCGTTCGCGTCCGCGGCGAGGTCTGCGAGCCGGGTCGCGGTCTCCGGGCGCTGGCTCGTCAGGTGGACGTGGTCGATTCCCGCGACCGTCTCGTCGTCCACGCCGTCGGGGGCGACGGCTTCGTTCGCGCCGTCGTTCCCGAGGACCATCACCTGCCCGCTCGCCGCGACGACGAGGTACTTCACGCTCGTCTCCCCGTCGTCGACGACACGCAGACGGTCGGTGTCCACGCCCGCCTCCGCGAGTTCGCGGCGGACGAGCAGGCCGTTCTCGTCGTCGCCGACGCTCCCGAGGATGCTCGCGTCCACGTCGTGTCCGGCGAGCGACGCGGCGACGTTCGCAGCGCTCCCGCCGCCGGCTGCGTGTTGGCTCTCGATGCGCGCCTCGCCGTCCGGGTCCGGGAGCGCGTCCACGCGAAGCGTTACGTCCCAGTTCACGTGCCCCGCCGCGAGCACCCGCACGCTCCCGGTCATGGCGCGGTCACGACGAACAACAGGAAGTTGTGCATACCCGGACCGAGTCCGACCGCCGCGACGAGGCCGAGGAGGAGCGACCCCTCCGCTTCGGCCTCCCGAACGTAGTCCGCGAGCAGCACGGTGATGCCGGCGGCGAGCGCGAGCTTCACGAGCACGAACAGCCACCCGCTCCCGAGCGCGTCCGCTGTCGGAAGGCTCGCCGCGAACTCCATGATGAGCCGGGAGAGTGGCGTGCGCTCCCCGAACCCGAGCACGTCCACGCCCACCGCGGTGGTCGCGCCGTCGAGCGCGTGCCCGACTACGACGAGCGCGCCCGCCGGCCACGTCACGCGCGCCGCGCCCGGCCGCACCCGCCGCAGCACCGTCCACACGACCGCCGCCGCGACCACGCCGACCGCGAGACCAGCCGCCGGCCACGCGAGCGTCAGGCCGCCGTGCGTCGTTCCGTACTGGAGCGACGCACCGACCGGCGCCGCGAGCGCGAGGAACCCGGTTCCGGCGAGCACTCGGAGCGGCGCGTCCGTCCGACTCGCGCCGATCCAGCACAGGCCGGCGAGCACGAACGTCGACGCGTACACTATCGGCGAACTCGCGAACGGCGCGGCCGCTTCGGGAAGCACCCCTAGCTGGTAGGTGACGTACAGCGTCGACCCGACCGCCATCCACGGCGCGAGCGCCACGATGCTCCGCGGCGTCACGCGAACGCGGGCCGCCCGAAGCCCGTACGCCACCCCCGCCACGCCCACGAGCACCGCGAGCAGGTGGGGGAGCGGCGGGACCTCGACTCCTGCGGGCAACACCATACCGGACGCCCGCGGCCCGACGGGAAAACGTTGCCGCTCCACGCTTGCTCCGAGAGAATATCAAACCCATATAATATAGATAGATAAATAAAATATAGTTATAGAGAAAATTTATTGCAGGAGGATATCGTCTGTCGTATATGGGAAAAAATGAACTCGGCCGGAGATATGTACTAAAAAAATCCGCAATTGCACTGAGTAGCTTGGCTGTATCAAGTACTGCTGTCAGCGCGTCTACTCATGAACCAGGCCCCAGTCTTAGAAGTGAAGGCATCGAAAGTGAGATAACCAAGCTGCAGGAGGCCGGAAATCACCAGAAGGTATCTCAAGTTCTTTCTGAGTATGGGATTCCGCATGGCGTCACTGAAAAACAAATTTCGTCTGACGGTTCAACAGTAGATACTGCATCGCTACATCAAGGTGAAACGCTTGAAAATAATAGTGGTTCTTCCGTGGTTGTCTCTCCACAAGAAGAATACGACTATAATGCTTCTACTTTCACTCGAACAACCATTTTAGCGGACTCTACACCCGATAACGACGCAGCCGATTATTGGCGGATTGGTTTGTCCTGGGTATTGGATACTGGTAACCCGTTAGATGGTACACTTGAGAGCGCGAGTCCTCCCGATGGAATCCAAATCAGTGGCTCGGATTCAAACTGGACTCACGATTCTCCAAAAGCAAGGGCGTATTGTGAAGGTCCAACAGTAAATACTGACATCAATACAAAAATAAGAGGGGTGGGTGCGCGATTTGACGACCCTGACACAACAATTGAACCAAACGGAAAACGAATGGGGGGCGTACAAACCTACTTTTGGCGGAAGAATACGGATATTCCGTATATGCTCTTTTCTACCTACAGACACGCGTGGACACATGCAACCGATTCTCTTAGTATCACGTATGCCGCAGTACCATTTGGCTTCACCGTCGGTTTCGATACTGACTTCTGGGAGGTCCAGATAAACCACCAAATTTCTCCCGACAATACCGTTACTGAAAACCGACGCTACCCGTAACCCCCGGACGTACCTACTATGTCTCCCTCCAAACAAAACGACGCAATTCCCGCGTGTTCGCGTCGTCGGTTCCTCGCAACGGTCGGTATCGGCTTGACCGGGAGCGTCGCTGGCTGTACGTCCGGCGACGACGACTATCCCACCGGGACGCTCCGGTTCGCGAACAACCACGACCTCCCCCACTCGCTTTCGCTCCGTGTTACCGACGTTGGCGCTCGACCGACCGACATGAACCGTTCTGTCGATGGCTATGCGTCCGTGCCGCCGTCCCAGCGGAACATAACGACGGCCACCACGCTCCAGCCCGGTGACGAACAGACGTATCGAAGCGTCTTCACCGAACCGGCCTGGTACGCCATCGAGTTCTCCCTTGACGGGCGCGTGCTGGACGGGTCCCGCGGCCATCTCGCGTTCAATCCGATTCCGAACGAGGCGAGTGAAGAAACCCGCTACCTGACTGCGAGTGTCACCAAGGCCGGGGAGTTCTCGTGGGGAACTCCCCACCTCTGACAGCTACTCCCCGAACACGTCGTCGGGGCGGTCGCCGTAGCGGTCGCGCATCAGCGTGACGAGGCTCTCGGGGGCGTACTGGCCGCGTTCGGTGACGACGGCGTCCACGTACCGAGCGGGCGTCACGTCGAACGCGGGGTTCGCGACCGACACGTCGAGGTCGGTGTCGAGGACTTCCGCGGGGTCGCGTTCCTCGATGTCGATCGGGTGGCCGGCGAGCGTCCGCGGCGCGAGTTTCAGGGTCTGGGCTGCGACGGTGACGGGAACGTCGCGCTCGCTGGCGCTCGCGGCGAGGCCCGCGGTGCCGATTTTGTTCACGACGGCGCCGTCCGCGCGCACCGCGTCTGCGCCGACGAGCACATGGTCAACCTCTGGGAGGAAGTGGTGGGCGGCGGAGTCCACGATGAGCGTCACGTCGACGCCGAGTTCGCGCAACCGCTCGGCGGTGATGTGGCCCTGCTTCCGGGGACGCGTCTCCTTCACGTACGCGGAGAGCGACTTCCCCGACTCGACGGCGCGCTCGACGCACGCGAGCGCGTCCGTCGAGTGACAGTGCGTCATCACGGTGTCGCCGTCCGCGAACCGCCGGCCGCCCACCGCGCCGAGGTCGTCCTGCGCCGCGTCCAGTTCCGCGCGGAAGTCCTCGACCGCCGCGACCACGCTCTCCCGGAGTTCGGGCACGCTCTCGCCCGCCATCCCGCCGAGCACGAGGCGGAGCGCGTTCGGCAGGGAGACGGCGGTCGGCCGGGTCTCCCGGAGGCGGTCCGCCGCCGCCGTCATCGCCGCGCGGAACTCAGCGGGCGTGTCCGCATCGGTCTCCCGGGCCTCGACGGCGAGCGCGTCCGCCGCTGCGCGCGCGATGGGGGCCGCACCCCGCACGTCCATCGACGCGATGCGTTCCGCAGTGTCCGCGACCGCGTCGCTGACCATAGGGATTCCTTCGCGGGATACCGGGAAAAAGAGCGGGGGCGCTGCGGGGCGACCGCCGCTACAGGGCGTCCGCGTTCAGGTCGCCCGCGAGGTAGCGTTCGCCCGACGCCGTGAGTTCGAACACGCCGTCGTCGGGCGTCGCGAGCAGGCCGCGGTCCGCGAGCACGTGACAGCGCTCCCCGAGACGTTCCACCGAGGGCGTCGCGATGCCGCCCGTCGACCGGAGCACGCGCTCCACGTCCGTGAGCGTGCCGCGGCCCTCCGTCGCGACCGACTCGAGGACGCGGTCGTCCACGGGAGACATCCAGTGAGCGGGCTGGCGCATACTGACTCGAACGCCCACAACCGCCGTAAAAACACCGGCCGTTTATGCGTCGCGGCCTCGACTTCCACCCATGAATCGGGACGCCCTCGCCGCCGCCATCGACCACACCGTTCTCGGCCCCGAGACCACCATCGCGGACGTGGAGCGCGTGCTCGACGACGCGAGCGAGTACGGCATGAACGCCTGCATCCCGCCGTGTTACGTCGCGGAAGCCGCCGAGTACGCGCCGGACGTGACGCTCGCGACCGTCGTCGGATTCCCGCACGGCCAGCACCACCCCGCCGTGAAGCGCGCCGAGGCCGAGCAGGCGTGGGACGACGGCGCGGACGAACTCGACGTGGTGCTCAACGTCGGCCGCCTGAAGAACGGCGAACATGACGCCGTCCGCGACGACATCGAGGGCGTCGTCGCCGCCACCCCGCTCCCCGTGAAAGTCATCGTCGAAACCGCGCTCCTCACCGACGCCGAGAAACACGCCGCCGGTAAACTCACGACGGAGGCGGGCGCGGACTACCTCAAGACCTCCACGGGATTTGCGGACGGCGGCGCGACCGTTCCGGACGTGGAACTCCTCGCCGAGTACCTGCCCGTGAAAGCCAGCGGCGGCATCGGCACCGCCGACGAGGCGCTCGCGATGCTCGACGCCGGCGCGGAACGCATCGGCGCGAGCTCCGGCGTCGAAATCCTCGAGGACTACGACTGAACCACGAACGTCGTTCGAGTTCCGCCGTCGTCGTACCCGGTCGCGACGACGAGTCCGTCGGTCGCGGCGACTGACGGCCCGACGTAGCCGCCGAGCGCGAGCGTCCACGTCTCGTCGCCCGACTCGCGGTCGAGCGCCGCGAGCACGCCGTCGTCCCGACCGACGAACACCGTGTCCCCGGCGACGGCTGGCGCGCACCGGACGTTCGCGTCCTCCGGCCCGTACGACCACACGACCTCCCCCGTCTCGACGCTGTGCGCGTCGAGCGCGCCCGTGCCGCTGTACAGGTGGCGGCCGTCCAACGCGAGCGCCCGCCACCCCGCGCCCTCGTCGTGCTTCCAGACGACCTCGCCCGTGCGGCGGGAGAGCGCCGCGAGCGTCCCGTAGTGGCCGTTGACGTAGACGCGTTCGTCCCCGATGACCGGCGCTTGGGGGTCGCGCGCGGCGAGGTTCGTCCGCCACACGGGCGTTCCGTCCGTCCTGAACACGTAGACTTCGCCCGTCGCGGTCGCCGCGGCCGTCACGGCACCGTGCGTCGCCGGCACCGTCACGAGGTTCCCCCAGACCGACCGCGTCCAGACGTCGCGGTCGTACCGCCCCACACCGGCGAGCCGGCCGTCCGCGAGCGCGACGACGAGCCGCCGATTACGGTTCGAGACCGCGGGCGGCGTCACCACCTCGGCCGGGAACTCCACCCGTGTGACCAGGTCGCCCGAGTCCGCGTCGAACCCGCGGAGTTCGGAGTCCGTGGGCGTGTAGGCAACGCCGTCGAACACGGTCGGCGGGAATTTTCCCGTTGTCTCCGCGCGCCACGCGAGTTCGCCCGACGCGGTGTCGAACGCGCGCACCCACTCGTCGTCCGAGACGAACACGCGGTCGTCGGCGATCGTCGTCCCCGTCCACGACGGCGGCTGCTCGACGACGCTCGCCGTCTCCGGGTCGGAGAGCGGGGTGGCGTCGCGCGCGAACCGCGTGTTCGCGTGGTCGTGACCGAACGACCGCCAGCCGTCCTCGAACGAGACGCCCGGATAGTCGCTCCTGATTCCGTCCCCGTCGTCCATCAGCGAACACCCGGCCGTCGCGGCGAGCGCGCTCGCACCCGTCGCGGCGAGGAACTGTCTGCGGGAGGGCATACACCGAACCTGTCCGCCGCCCGACTAAACGGTTCGGGTGGGTTCGGCCACCTCCTTTTTTCTCGTCGGCCGTCGTCCGCCCCCGTATGCACGGGTGGCCGCGGTGAGTTCGCGCGAGTGGATTCCGTCCCGCGGAGAGCGCGTGCCGCTCTGGGGCGTCGTGCTCGTCCTCGCCGCCGTCGTCGGGTTCGCCGTCTACTCGTTCATCGGGACGTTCGTCCTCGGCGTCTTCATCTACTACGGTGTCCGCCCCGTCTTCCGCCGTCTCGACCGCGTCCTCCCGGAGAGCGTCGCCGCCGTTCTCACCCTCCTCCTCACCGCGCTCCCGTTCTTCCTCGTCGCGGGCTACTTCGTCCTGATGGGGTTTCACGAACTCCTCCCGCGGCTCCGGAGCTACCAGGAACTCCTCCAGCCGTACGTGAACGTGGACGCGCTCCTCCAGCAGCCCGTCGACCGGTTCGTCGCGTACCTCCGGAACCCCGAGCGGTACTCCGTCACTAGCATTATCGAGCAGGCCCGGCGGTTCTTCGGCCTGTTCTCCAGCGTCCTGATGAACCTCGTGCTCGCGACCCTGTTCGCGTTCTACCTCCTCAAGGACGGCAAACGCCTCCGCGAGTGGTTCGCGGGGTTCGCGGGCGACGGCTCCGCGACGTACGCGTACGCCACCGCCGTGGACCGCGACCTCGAAACGCTCTACTTCAGCACCGTCCTGATGGTGTTTGTCATCGCCGTCGCCGCCGAAGTCGTCTACCACGGCTACAACATGTTCGCGCCGCCCGCAATCGGCATCCCCTTCCCGACCGTGCTCGCCGTCGCCACCGGACTCGCCGCGCTCATCCCCCTCGTCGTCGGGAAAGTCGTCTACCTCCCGCTCGTCGGCTACCTCGGGTACAGCGCCGCGACCACGCCCGAGGTCAGCCTGCTCTTCCCCGTCGGCCTGCTCGTCGTCTGCTTCCTCTTCCTCGACTTCATCCCGATGACGTTCGTCCTCCCCGAAATCGCCGGCCGCGGCATGCACGTCGGCATCGTCATGTTCGGGTACATCGTCGGCTCGATGGTGTTCGGCTGGTACGGCCTCTTCCTCGGCCCGCTCGTCCTCGTTCTCTCCGTGCAGGCCGTCCGCATCCTCCTGAAACCGCTCGTGTTCGGGGAGGAAGTGACCGGCGAGGTGAACACCGCCGAGGACATGGGCGCGGACCCGCCCTGAAGCCCGGGGTTACCCGGCGCGTTCGCGTCGCTGTCGAATCGTCTGCCGAGCCAGTATGACGGTCACGATAGCTGAAACCGCCGCCAGAAGCCAGGCCTGCTGGAGGACGCCGTACACCACGAGGACCCCGAAACTGGCCGGAATGAGTACACCGGAACGGTTCGGATAGCGGTTCTGGAGCGGAAGCAGAACCGCTCCGGCGACGAACACGACCGTGAGCCACCCGTATCCGCCCGCTCTCGTTTCCGTCCATCCCCAGAACGTGACCGCCGCGAGACCGAGAGAAATCCCGCTGAGTAACCCCGTCATCACGATTCGAGACGCTCCCCGGCGTTGTGCGACGGCCAGGACGGCACCGCCGAGAATCAACACGACGCCCACGAGCAAGACGGTGGGTCCGAGGTTGAACACGATGCCCGCGACCGAACTGGCCAGTCCGAGAGCGGAGAACGATAGCCAGTATCGCGTGGTTGGAGGGGGACTCATGACTGTATGTTTCGGTGTGCTGTTATGATTTTACGGGTGGGCGGCTCGTGTGCTCGTTCCGGTGGAGGAGTTCTTTCGGACGGAAAAAACGCATCGGACGCTACTCGGCGCGCTCGCGTCGCTGTCGAATCGTCTGCCGAGCCAGTATGACGGCCACGATAGCTGAAACCGCCGCCAGAAGCCAGGCCTGCTGGAGGACGCCGTACACCATGAGGACGCCGAAACTGGCCGAGATGAGGCTCTCCGCGAGGGTTCGATTCCGGATTCGTAGCGGGAGCAAGACCGCTATCGCGACCAACACGCCAGTGAGCAATCCGAGTGGTTCACTCCCGGTTTCGACCCATCGCCAGAATGTGACTGCCGCGACACCGAGAAAAAGCCCGCTCCGTAACCCGACTATTACGAGCCGAGACGCCCCCTGTCGCTGCGCCACGGCCAGCAGGATGCCGCCGAGAACCAACACGACGCCCATGAGGAAGACGGTGACGCCGAGGTTGAACACGACGCTCGCGACGGAACCGACTACTCCGAGGGCGGCGAACGACCAAGATTGCGTAGTAGGAGGATTGCTCATTGATGTTTATTTGTGGTTTATTATGCTGGTACGGGATCTTCCTTAAAGCCTTCCGCCGCGATAGTTCTTGACGAACCATACCGATGAGGTGATGTGGAATTTAAAAATATCTTTATTAAATTACTATAATAAAGATAAGATATTATGGTTGTTTTCGGAGTGGTGTTTCCTCTTTTCTTGAAGCGCGGGGCTTTTGACGACTCCGACAGTACACGGTCGTGATGGCCCGGTACCACATCGAAACCTACGGGTGCACGTCGAACCGGGGTGAGAGCCGGGAGATAGAGAAGCGGCTGCGGGACGCCGGCCACCACAAGGTCGACGGGCCGAAAGCGGCGGACGTCTCCATCCTCAACACCTGTACGGTCGTCGAGAAAACGGAGCGCAACATGCTCCGCCGGGCGGAAGAACTCAGTGAGGAGACCGCGGACCTCTTCGTCACGGGCTGTATGGCGCTCGCGCAGGGCGAGCAGTTCCAGGAGGCGGACGTGGACGCCCAGGTCCTGCACTGGGACGAGGTGCCGGAGGCGGTGACGAACGGCGAGTGTCCGACGACGACGCCGGACGCCGACCCCATCCTCGACGGCGTTATCGGCATTCTCCCCATCGCTCGCGGCTGCATGAGCAACTGCTCGTACTGCATCACGAAGCAGGCGACCGGCCGCGTCGACAGTCCGCCCGTGGAGGAGAACGTGGAGAAGGCGCGCGCTCTCGTCCACGCCGGCGCGAAGGAGATTCGTATCACGGGACAGGACACGGGCGTGTACGGCTGGGATACCGGCGAGCGAAAGCTCCCCGAACTCCTCGACCGGATTTGCACCGAAATCGAGGGCGACTTCCGCGTCCGCGTGGGGATGGCGAACCCGGGCGGCGTGCACGGCATCCGCGAGGAACTCGCGGGCGTGTTCGCCGAACACGACGAAATCTACAACTTCCTCCACGCGCCCGTCCAGTCCGGGTCGGACGACGTGCTCGAAGAGATGCGCCGCCAGCACCGCGTCGAGCAGTACCTCGACATCGTGGAGACGTTCGACGAGTATCTGGACGAGTGGACGCTCTCCACGGACTTCATCGTCGGCTTCCCTACGGAGGACCCGGAGGACCACGAGATGTCGATGGCGCTCCTCCGCGAGACGCGCCCCGAGAAAATCAACATCACGCGGTTCTCGAAGCGCCCCGGCACCGACGCCGCGGACATGAAGGGCCTCGGAGGTCAGGTGAAGAAGGACCGCTCCTCGGCGATGACGGACGCGAAGATGGAGGTCGTCGGCGAGGCGTACGAGTCGATGGTCGGCACCGAACGCGACGTGCTCGTCACCGAGCACGGCACGGGCGACTCCGTGAAGTGCTACGACGCCGCGTACCGCCAGATTATCGTGCAGAACGCCTCCCAGCACGACCTCGAACCCGGTGACTTCGCGACGGTCGAGGTGACCGGGCACTCGACGGTGTACGCGTTCGCCGACCCCGTGTAGGCCGGACACCACGCCTTTGTCACCGGCCGCCGTGTCTCCACGTATGTCCAGCGAGACTGACAGCGCGTGGAACCGCCTCTACATCGACGGCGAGTGGCGAGACTCCGGAAGCGGCGAGACGATTTCCGTGGAGAACCCGGCGACCCGCGAGCAGTTCGCCGAGGTTCCCGCGGGGACCGTCGACGACGTGGACGCCGCGTACGAGGCCGCGGACGCCGCCCAGGACGAGTGGGCGGCGCTGTCGCGCGAGGAACGTCTGGAGTACGTCGAGGCGATGCGGGACGAACTCCAGGAGCGCTACGAGGAAATCGCGGGACTGCTCGCGCGGGAGAGCGGGAGCGCGATGGGGAAGGCGACCGGCGAGGTCGGTATCAGCCTCGCGGACTTCGGCACCGCGCTCTCCGTCGAACCCGAGGGCGACGAGGTACGGGACTCCCAGTTCGTCTCGGAGAAAGACCACCACATCGTTCAGGAACCCGTGGGCGTCGTCGGTATCATCAGCCCCTGGAACTACCCCCTGCACCTGACGACGCGCGCGCTCGCGCCGGCGCTCGCGCTCGGGAACACCGTGGTCGTGAAACCCGCAAGCGATACGCCCGTCACGGGCGGCCTCTTGCTCGCCGATATCGCTGACGAGGTCGGCCTCCCGGACGGCGTCCTGAACGTCGTCACCGGCCACGGGAGCGACATCGGCGACCGACTCTCCGACCACCCGACGCCCCGCGTGCTCTCCTTCACAGGCAGCACGGCGGTCGGGCGGACTGTCGGGAAGCACGCGGGCGAGAACATCGCGATGCCCGCGCTCGAACTCGGCGGGAACGGCCCGTTCGTCGTCACCGAATCCGCGGACGTGGAGCAAGCGACCGCCGCGGGTGCCGTCGGCTCGTTCACCCACCAGGGCCAGGTCTGCATCTCCATCAATCGTCACGTCGTCCACGAATCGGTTTACGACGAGTACGTCCAACGCCTCGTCGAGCACGCGGAGTCCCTGACGGTCGGCGACCCGACCGACCCCGAGACGGACTTCGGCCCCATCGTGAACGAGGGCCAGCGCGACGACCTCGCCGCGTTCGTCGCGGACTCGGTCGAGGAGGGCGCGACCCTGGAGACCGGCGGCGACTACGACGAGTTGTTCTTCGAACCGACTGTGCTCTCCGGCGCGACGAACGACATCGCCGCCGCCTGCAACGAGCACTTCGGCCCCATCGCGCCCGTCATCCCCGTCGAGAGCGACGAGGACGCCATCGAGGTCGCGAACGACACCGAGTACGGCCTCTCCGCGGCCGTGTTCGCCGACGACGTGGCGTACGGCCGCGACCTCGCGGACCGCATCGACGCCGGGATGGTGCACGTGAACGACCACCCGATTCAGGACGAACCGAACGCGCCCTTCGGCGGCATGAAGGCGTCCGGTCTCGGCCGGTACAACGGCGAGTGGATAATCGACGAACTCACCGAACCGAAGTGGATTTCGGTCCAGAACGAACCGCGCGACTACGACCTCCTAGAGTGAGAGCGTGACCGCGCCCGCGTCGCTCACGCCCGTCGCCGCGTCGTGGTCGGCGAAGGCGTCGTGGAGCGCGTCGTAGGTGTCGGAGAGCGCTTCGACGACGACCTTCGTGTCGCTGACGACGGGCATGAAGTTCGTGTCGCCCTCCCAGCGCGGGACGACGTGCGTGTGCAGGTGGTCCTCGATGGACCCGCCCGCAGGCCCGCCGCCGAGGTTGAGTCCGGCGTTGTACGCGTCCGGCCCCATCGCCGCGTCGAGCGCGTCGAACGTCGCCTGCTTGAGGCGCGCGTGGTCGAGCAACTCGTCGTCCGAGAGCGCGCCGTAGTCGCCGCCGTGGTCGTACGGAATCACCATCGCGTGCCCGGGATTGTACGGCGCGTTGTTCAGCAGGCAGAAGGCGTGCTCGGAGCGCGCGACGATGCGGTGCTCGCGGTCCGTTCCGTGCTCGGGGAGCTCGCAGAACACGCACTCCTCCACGTCTGGGTTCTTGTCCTCCCGCTCCACCCACTCGATGCGCCACGGCGCGAACACGCGGTCCATACCCGGGAGTACGACGCCGTCGGGAAGAACGGTTCGGCTCCCGCTCGGGGGGCCGTCGGCTCACGTCGGATACACGTGCTGGCTCGAAACTAAGGGTGCATTTTTAAGTTTCTCGGGCGGCTCTTTTGAGCCGAGGGTGGTTCCGATGGCGAGTAAAACACCTCATTCCGACGGCATGACGGAACTGTGCGAGAGCTGTGGGCAGGAGACCCCTCACGAGGTCTCTATCGAACTTCGAACGGAAAGTTCGAAGTCCGAGAACTCCGAGTTCTCGCGCGAACCCTACCGGGTTTCCGAATGCCGTTCCTGTGGCGAAACGAGTAGCCAGCGAATGAACAACGCCTAACCGGCGTCACCAGACTCCCAGACGCCCCCTCATTATTATTCATACCCTATCAGCGCCGCGTAGTCCCTACTCCGTCGTGCGCTCGCAGCCGTCCTCCGTGACGATGACCGTGTGCTCGGCCTGACTCACGAGTTCGCCCGCCTGTTCCTTCAGGACGGGGTAGCTCCGAATCACGTCGTTCATCTCCAGGCGGCGCAGCCCCATCTCCGCGCGCGGCGTGTCCAGCCAGCGCGCCGCAAACGGAAGGCCGTCGAACGCCGCGGCGGCGTCCAGGACCTGACGGGCCTGCCGGTTCCGCACCGACTTCTCGTCGACGACCTCGTAAATCTCGGTCGCCTGCCCCTCCGAAACCTTCCCGTTGCCCGTCGTGGCGAACGGCTCGATGGCGAGCACGTCCCCCTCCTGGAGTTCGACGCCCGTATCGACGCCGCGGTTCGGGACGTTCGGCCCCGTGTGCGCGTCGTACACCTCCAGGCCGTGCCCGGTGAGGTTCACGATGGGCTTGAAGCCGTACGCCTCGATGACGTCCTCGACCTCCGCGCCGACCTCGCCCGTGTGCACGCCCGGCTCCACCGCGTCCAGCGCCGCGTCCAGCGCCTCCTCCGCGGCCTCCACGAGCTCTCGGTTCTCCCCGAGGTCGACGGTCGTCGCGGCGTCCGCGATGTGGCCGTCCACGTGCACGCCCACGTCCAGACACACCACGTCACCCTCCGCGAACTCGGTCTCGTCGTCCGCCCCGGGACTCGCGTGGCTCGCCTCCTCGTTCACGCTGATGTTCACCGGGAACGCCGGCTTCGCGCCGCGCTCTCGAATCTCCGACTCCGCGAACTCCGCCACCTCCAGATGGGTCGCCCCCGGCTCCACCAACTCAGCAGCCTCCGCCATCACATCCGCGAGGATATCGCCCGCTTCCTGATACTTCTCGTACGCCTCCGACCCGCGCTCCACAGAGTCAGTCATACCTCGCGCTTAGAGTGACACGGGAAAAGAGGTTGCGCCTCCCACCCCACCTTTTTCATCGTCGGGGGGGCGTGGGCGGGC
>NZ_JAZHPG010000015.1:0-16714 GCF_036418315.1 Salarchaeum sp. III
GAAGGCATAACTCAATGCAACAGAATAAGAGCGCAGATCAATTACAAGATGCTATAAGTGACAGTTTATTTCCGAACGTGGAAAGTGTTAGTGATGTAAAACAAGTTTTGGCTCAAATGCAAGAGGTCGGACAAAACTTACAAGAGGATCAACTAAAAGCAATTATGTTACTTCAACAGTTAGGCTCCAATGATTATCTACACGGTGACAAAAACCCCTATGAAAGCACAATTAAGTTTATTCGAGACTCCAAGCAAGACGTAGTAGATCCAGAGTTCTATCTAAGAACCATTGAAGAATTAATACCTAAGCCACCTAAGCCAATCGTTATGGCAGAGTCAGGGAAACAAATTGATCCGAAAGGGGCTAAAAAGTAATGGCACAGCACATATTTATCCAAGGACCTTTAGGCGCTGGAAAAACTTTATACATGAGTACACTAGCTCACCATTGGAGAAACATGGTTAGAAGAATGGGCGGGGATCTCGCCCTTTTTTCTAACTATGGTCTGGAAGATTCAGAGGAAATGCTAGAGTACCAGGATTGGTACGATGTAGCCGAAGCCCAGGGTTCTATATGTTGTTGGGATGAAGCTCACACAGCCTTTGACAGCCGAAAGTCAACTAGCTCCCAAGGTACTAACGGATCTCAATTGATGATGTACACCAGGAAAATGAAAAGCGTTCAGTTATATTGTTCTCCAAGTATTCGCAACGTAGATACCAGGTTAAGAAACATCATAGAAGTTTTAATCAGCGTTCGTAAGCATGGAAAAGGGATGAAGGTTCAATTCCAGGACTATCAAACGGGAGAATTTATGAGAGAGACTTATGTTTCTCCAGCATTAAAGAGAATGATGTTCAAACAAAAACTCTATGATACTCATGCTATGGTCAATCTTTTCCCTTTACCTAAAACAGATCGGGAAGCTCAAAAGTTCTTCCAGGAGCTTAAACAGCGACACGACAACAGCAGACAATCAAACTATCAAAAAAGCCAGGAGGTTATAAAACATGACACTAGCTCTAGTAGAGAATCAATACAAGTCGTTACTTCCTAGTTGGTTTCAAAATAAAGAAAAGAATCCAAGACAGCTTGTGTACCACTATCCAGAAATGCCCGTGGTTAAATACGCAAAGTTAAACCAGGAGTTCAACTTCTATGAATGTTTGAAAGTAGCAGAGGATATGGCAGACAAGCTGGGCTTTATGCTTGTTCCTGGATCATGTATGCACTACAGAAGAAAACAGCGCTTTGCCGAGGATCGGAAAGTTAAAGTAGGACGAAATGTTTTCTTCATGATGAAAGACCAGGAGCTTACGAATAGAGAGAAAAACAACCTTCTTTTATTCCTGGAGGATGTTCACGGGGAATATCTAACGAGTTGATAGGTTTACAGAAGAAAATAGAGCTTTTCTAAGCTGTTTTTCATTTAACAAGTAGTAATGTGAGGGTTAAGACACAAAAAGCTCTTATATGGTCTTAAATTTAATTTTTGGAGGGTTTGAATGTGGTCTATTTAGAAAATAATGAGTTGTTAATGATAACGCTACACTTAGAAATTATGAAAAAGGAAGTTAGAAACGCTTTTAAGCGTAACTACAAACGAAAAGAAAGCAAGGAGCTTATGAAGGTTTATAACTGCGTTCGGGATGATCTGAAAGAAGTGCTAGAAGAAGAACCGAACAAAGTTACTTTCGCTTTCACATTCAGCAAAGATCAAATAAACATGCTTCATAACTTTTTGCACATGTATATTCCAATGCTTGAACAAGGGAGCCAGGAAGAGAACAGCATGAACAGCGCCCCAGAAGAAACACAAACGGTTATAAATACATTAAAAAACATTCAGCGAAAGATCGAGCTGCAAATAGAACAGCTCCAGGGGGATGAAACAGAAGTTACACAATAAGGGGGAGAAAGGTATGTTAGCAGTAAAACCTTACTACTATGAACAGATCCGTAAACTCGAAAAGAGAAAAGCTGTCACAGCTTTAAATCTAGGTCAACATACAAACTTTATGGCACGTTATGAACATGAATTAGAATCTTTCCCTTCTGTTAAAGCTGTTTTGAGAAGTGAAAAGGATCTATTAGAAAGACGGATTGACGAAGCAGAAGAAGAGATACAGACGATTTACGAAAGAGTTCAACAAAACAGAATAAATGGTCAAGGATATGCAACCATTAATACGCAAATTTAAAAGCCCCAGGTCTTAGCCTGGAGCTTTTTTTATTCGTTATCTTGTTCTAGTAAATTCACAGCTTCATTGACGAGCCTAGAGAGCCTTTCTACCGAGCTAGGGGATAATTCCCCTTCTTCTTCTGAAAAGTCGTTCACAGTGTCCATACAGCCTTTTAATTCATAGATTTTATATGATAATTCTTTATTCATTTTCAGACTTCCTTTCTCTTAGAGCTTCATACAGCTTACTTTTTGAAACACCCGTTATTTCGTTGATTTCGTCTATCTTATGGCTTTTAGCATCATAGAGCTTTAATGCCTTTTCAATCTGTTTCGGATCTGTAGGAGGTCGTCCACCTTTGCGCCCTCTTGCTCTAGCCGATTCTAGCCCCGCCCTGGTTCGTTCTCTAATTAATTCACCTTCCATTTCAGCAAAGGCGCTCATGATATAAAAGAAAAAGCGCCCTTGTGCTGTTTCTGTATTAAGATTGTCTTTTATGGAATGTAAATCTATATCATGTTCCTTTAAATGTGTAGCCAGATCTACAAGCTGTTTCGTTGTTCTCCCTAGTCTATCGAGCTTGTAAACTACTAGCGTGTCACCAGGTCTAAGGTAATCCAGGCATTTCTGAAATTCTTCCCGATCCCCTTTAGATCCAGAAGCCTTCTCCTGGAACACTTTCTCACAGCCTTCTTTTTTTAACATTTCTACTTGTGTGTCTAGGTTTTGATCTTGTGTAGAAACCCTTGCATAACCGATTTTAGCCATTCATTTCACCTACTTTAGTTACCCTCAACTATCATTTTGTTTCATTTGATTATTCCTCTTGCTCTTAGAATTGACCTTGCTATTTCTCCATGCATTTCAATTTCCATTAATGCTTTTTTTTCATAAGCTTTATTATAGACAAGCAATAAACCTAACGTAGAAACAGTTCCACAAATAATGTGCCTTATTTTCAAGATATCCCTCCTGGTTCGCTCTTTCTTCGAACTGTGAATTAGTTATAATCAACCATACAACCACATCCACCTACATCATCAAAATCAATTTGTTCGGTTTGATCAGATTCTATTTCTTCTCTTAGTTGTTTAAGTGTTAAATTGTACTTAACACCCTTCTTTTGTCGTCTAAGGATTGATACGTCTTTATCCAGGAACTTTATCATCTCTTGTTCTTTTTCTTCATGGTATTTGTAAAGTTCTGGATTGTCTTTTAATAGGTGTGCAAAATGTCCTTGCCCTGCCCTTACACAAAATCCACCGCAATTGTTATGCGAATATCCACGTTCATATAATCTAGGCGATTCAATTCCTAATCGCTCTAATTCCTTAATCATTTCCACTTTATTTACATAAGGTTCTTCACACATTGGAAACTCCACTTTATATGGTGCGTAATTCTTTACTGGAGCCTTTGTGCGGTGTGATTCAGTCCAATCAATGCCCAAATATAAAATACATTCATCTGGCTTGTAATTAGCTTTAATCCATTCATGAGCAGGTTTTTGTTTTAATTGGTGAGAACATTGCGCTATTCTTGAATTTCCCAAGTAACGAACATCTTTAAATACTTCCCAAGGTGTGCGCCCATCCTCTAGCCTTACATACTCACAACCTAATTCTTCTACTGTTTCATCAATAAATCTGTAAAGGTCTGAATCCTCAATCAGTGTATCGGTAAAGAGTAAAATAACATTTTCTCTTCCGTGTCTGGCAACTACTCTTTTTGCTGTTGCCCAACTTCCGATTCCGCCACTGTAAAAGATAATATGCTTAATTTTCATCCTCTCCCCTTATGTCACAATTTCAGTCTGATCCGAATTACACTTAATCGCTATTTTGGTTCATTCTGCTTTAACAAAATACTGATTTCGTGGACTAAATCAGTTATATGTTTTATTTGTTCCTTAACTTTAATGTTGCTAGTGTACGGAACATCAACAGCATTTTCTAAATCAATTAAACTTTTTCGTATTGGTTCTGTATGTTTATAAAAATCCTCAAAATTTGATAGTTCTCTAATTGGTTCTATGATGGAGAATTGCATAGAAACTAGATCATCAAAATTCATTCTATCTAAAATAAAGAATGTCTCTCTTTTTTTACTTCTCCTTAAAAATCCCCACTTATAAAACGTTTCCTCGATTGGAAGAAAAATGTGATTTTTAAATTCTGTGAAATATGATTTGTACTCCTGGAACGGAACACTATTAAATTCTTCCTTAGCCCCCTTCTTTCTTATATATGCATAGTTTGCTCTTTGGTAGGTATCGAATAACTCCCCTACTTCGCAATCATTAAATTGCTTCATGCAAATTGATAAGTACATTTAAACCCGCCCTTTTATACGTTCTTCATTCTCTTATTCATTTCATTTCTAAGAGCGTTGGCGCTCTCCTCAACTTCTGTATATTGAGGGCGGAGCATCCACTCAAGTTGCTTGTTTTTTAACCTGAAAGACTCAATTAATTCTTCATTTTCCATTTGTGTAGCTCGTTCCTGGTCAATCACTTCAAACTTCTCCAGGCGACTCCACTCTTCTAAAAGAAGCACCTTGCAGTGACATTCCAGGCAAACAAACTGATATTCATAAGCTGTTTCCTCGTCAGGCATTTCTACAAGCTCCTTATAGTCGTCGTACTGAAACACCGTTCTTTTCTTACATTCAGGACAATCTTCATAGATTTTTAATTTACTAGCGCCCATAACTATCAACCTTTCCGTAAAACGTTTGTTTTAGTTATTTTATACACTTTGAATTATGGACGAGTTTATGGAATTTGTAAACAACAAAACCAAACTTTTTCCAAGTTCACTTAAAAAGTTTATAAAACGGTGGTTTTCAGGAAAGAAAAAGAGCGCCCAAACTATTGAGCGCTCCTGGTGTGGCTTAACGACATTAATAATTGCTATCGAGGGAAGTTAAACCTTTGATATGTAGGCATATTTAGAAAAGTAACTCATACAATGTGTAACAGATTAACAAAGTAAATGTGTAAATGTGTAAGTGAGATAAAAAGAATTTTATAAGGATTGAAATTTAAGAGAGGGGAATGGATATGGGAGAAAGGAAGGTTAGATCAGATAAAAAGGAGCGTGTCGGACCATCTTTGGATCAAGACACTCACAATAAATTAAGAAAGCTTGCAATTAGCTGTGAGATGACTAAAACACAATTAAGCGCAGATATCATAAAACTAGCCTTAAACCACCCAGACATTATCAAGTGGTATCAAGACAAGTACAACCAGGAGGATCAATATAGAGTTGTACCAATTAAGCATGAAGGGAAAATACATTATTGAGCGTATTTTCCCCAGGTCGATCCAATTCGCTTATACAAACGATAGCATTTAGAGCATTTGTTTTTCCGCTCTTTATGCTTACTTTTTGAAGCTCTAACACTTACACCGCACCTCATACACTTCATAGATCCACCTCACTAACTTTATAGTTTATTAGCATTGTGGACTTGATCTATTCTATTTATACCTGGTGTTTCGGAAATGATCTTTTTTAATTACAGCTGCTTAATCAATTATAATTTGTTGTACTGTTCAACTAAGTTCTTTATAGCCAATTCTACAATTGATTCTTTAGGCACTCTATAGTTCTTAACGAAACTCTCAAACTCTTCAATGGTGCTTCTACTAAAATTGTAACTTCTACGAACCACTTCTTCATCCACAGGAACCTTAGCTTGTAAATCTTCATAGATTTTGTATTTTTCCAGAAGGTCCATATTGTTCTGTTTTTCTTTATGTATCATTTTTAAAGTTTCAAGTTCTTCTTCATTCAGACCCAAAACACTTAGAACATCTTGTTTACTCAAACCAGAAGGTTTCTGTTCATTCACATTCTTTCCATTTTGATTCTTGTTTGAATTAGTTCCTATAAATTCTTGTATATCACGTTCTAAAACCTTCTCGTCATCCCCTTCAAACTTCCAACCAATATCACCTTTGTTCTGATATTTAACACCGATGTTCGTTAAAGTTCTTCTGAATTTCTTCGCAGGTATACCTAATTCTTTTGAGAGCTTTTCCGCATTGTATTCATTCGTATTTAATAGATCTACGCACTTTCTAACATCCATAAATGAACACCTCCATCTATGGATAGATTAGTTTAGAAGTAGTCACTTCTCACATGTTCTTTTAGCGAATATTGTAGAAGTAGGTACTTCTCGTTTTGTCATATCTTTGGTAATATTAGAGAAAAGGAAAACCTAGGAATGATCCTAGGTTTAAAGAATTTTTTTCGCTAGTTTTGGTTTTGGAAGAATTTTTATGATATGGTAGTTTTGTATTATTTACACGAAATTTGTAAATCGAGTCTAGTGCAACATGCCCCCAGGTGCGCCAACACTTAGGGGCGTGCAAGGTGAAAAGACCACCCAGCACAAGGTTTCGACTATATAGCCTAACCCCTTTGCATGAGTTACATTTTACAATAACAGTAACTACATGTACATAATATTCAGAAACATGGGTTAGCTGTCGAAATGGGTGTTTGTCTTTCTTTTAGAGACAAATACCCATTTTTTATTCGTGTATAGTAAAATATAATGGGAACATAAGTTCTTATAATGAGGAGGAATTACTATGTGGGTTTCAACTGTAAAAGCAAAAGGGCGAAAGTATGCGTATTTAAGCATTTATGAAAACGAGGATTTCCGAAAGAGAAAGGCTAAAAATGTATACAGCCTTGGGAAAGTGGAGGAAGCTGTTCCCGTTTTAGAAAAATGGGAAAGCGCCCCTGAAACAATTCCAGGAGCGCTCAAGAGAAAAGGTTTGAATCCTGGTAAGATTCCAACCTGGATCAAGAAGTTAGAAAAAGACAGTTTGGCGGTTGTCTGAAAATTAACTCTTGATTTTTTGTGTGTACTAAAATAACATAAAATAAGAGAGCTTACTTGGACGAGTAAGCTCGGCTCTCTTAATTGGACGATTAAGAGAGTTCTCTTTCCGTTGAAAAGGCTTTTTTGCGGAAAGGCAAACTATTCTTTATTTTTTAGACCTAGAAAGGCGCTAGACAATTAAGGTCTAATTATAGTTTACCTTTTAGCAATAACCTTTTCAATGGTTAGATATTGTCCAAAATTATCTAATCTTGGAGGTTTTTAAAGTGCGTGAATTAAAAAGGATTGTAATTAAAGAAGAGTTGGTTGAGCTTTGTGAAGGGAATTTTAATGAAGCTATAGTGTTAGGGCAGATGATTTTTTGGCAAGGAATAGTCGATAAGTCAGATCAAGAGCTAATGAAACAAATCGAATCAAACAAAAAACTAGAATTACCTACAGATAAGATCGAAAAGAAATTAAGAGACGGTTGGTTCTGGAAAACTGCCCAGGAGCTTTCAGAAGAAGTTATGAATTTCAAAAGCCGAAAAGTTATTAGCAACACATTAAATAGTCTTGTAGAAAAGAATTTCATGTTTGTAAAAGAAAATATGAGAGGCAAATGGGATAATACACATTCTTATAAAGTCAATCTTTCTTACATACAAGAAAAATTACAAAATATAGGTTACGCTCTTGATGGATATTCGCTTCAAACCCCGACATCACCGAGTGGACAAAATGACCACTCGAGTGGACAAAATGACCAACCCATTGGACAAAATGACCACTCGAGTGGACAAAATGACCAAACGGTAACAGTATCTAACTCAGTATCTAACAACAGTAGTTTAACCTCTGTAAATAACAAAGAATCTATCGTTACAGAAGAGATTAAAAATGATCTTCCTGAATCAACTTTAGATTTCATCCAACAAAATAAAGATAGATTGATAGATGCTAACATTAATCTAACGGAAATATCTTTGGTATACAAAACCTATAAAGACCATATTTCAATAGAACACTTTGAAAATGTGCTTTATGATGTAATTTATTCTGAAATTAAGTCTAGCTTTAAAAAGAAGTTAGAGAAATCTATTGATAACTTCCTCAAAAACATGAACAAAAAAGTGACGCGTATAAATAACTATAAAAACGGATCTAAAAACATCAAACCAGATTGGTATATTGAGCAAAAAGAAAAAGAGCAGCTGGAAGTAGATCAAGAACAACCCCAGGAGCAAGATAGCGAAAAAAATGTTGAAGTAGAAAAACTTCGTATTCAATTTGATTCAAGAAAGCGTACAGCTAAAAGTAAAAATGATGAAAGAGCTAAACAAGCTCAGGAATGGTTATTAGAAAATGAGTCATTGCTATTAGAGAAGGAAATCATAGACAAGCCTATCAATGAAATTGTAGGTATGTAATTTTATGTGTACCTTTGGCTTTATAAGTGCGTGACACACAAAATAGGAGGGGTATTATGGATGAAAAAAAAGGTGTAGGTCATTTATCTATTAATTCATCAAATGGTTACAAGTATATTTGTTTAAGGAGATCCAGGCATTTACGATACGAAAACGGGAAGAAAAAGAATGCTAATGAACACTTATATTCTTTCGGTAGGCACGACAAAGCGCTTGAAAGAATGTACTCCTGGAGGGATAATCCAGATACATTCCCAGAAAAATTAAGTGATTTAGGTTTCGGATTGCCTGATCTACACGAATGGATATTGACAATGGAAACCAAGGTAAAAAGTAACGGTAAACCATTTGCTGTTTGAGGTGAAAATAAATGCTCTGGCATTTTGATACTGATTTTTTTATAGATCTTATAAAGGTTTTTCTAGTTGTCTTTTTACCGATTAGCATTTTAATTTTATCCATGTTTTTAGCTTCGCGTTCATATGAAAAAAGGTGGTAGATTTTACTGCCTTTTTTTGCATTGTTGCTAGAAAGCTCTCTCGCGAAATTAGATTTTATTTAACGGGTTAACACCCATCTAAATCGCTCACAAACGGTGAGGTTTTTTAAAGATATATTAATATCTTATATACATATCCCCCGACGAGCGCCAGTGTTCCATATTTTGTAAAGTTTGGCTTTGGTTTTATTGTGATTTTGGCTCTGCTTTTTCGTTCAATGAGCAAAATTTCAAATTGAAATGAAGTGATGGGGCTATAAAAAGTTTTGTACTAAATTTTGGTTTTGTTGTTTTCAAATAAAAATTTATATGTAAAATTGGTTTCAAGGTGAAAGGCGCTAGTCGGAAGCCTAAAAAATTGCATAAAAAATCGTCACAGTCTCCTGGTGGTGTTGGAAGCACCCCAGAAGGGACAAGAGGTAACAGCCTACCTCATGACCGATTAGATCACTGCAACGATCAACCCTATCTTAACATAGGTGAAGTGTATCGTGTAGGTGAAAATAATGGGTAGGTATGCTGTTAAAGTGTATCTACCCATTTTTTATTTGCTTATAAGGGGGTGAAAGTACATGACGGAGGATGACACTACAACAACAACTAACGCTCTATCCTTTGATGGTGTGAGCTTACCGTTCTCAGTAACGGACATTGTAACTTCTGTATTTAACTTCATGACAGCGTTCTCGGACTACATTCTATTAGGTATCGCTATTGCATTGATCCCTAAATTCGTTTCTCTTATCAAAGGATTCTTTGGTCGTAGAAAAGCTGAAGCATAATGACGATCAGTTAAAGGAGGTGATTTCATGAATGACGGTCAAACAACTGATGAAACAACAAACGAGACGGTAACGGTTGAATTTCCAAATGAAATGGATGTAAACAACCTGGACCGTACAAAAGAAACGATTATTCAATCAGGCGAGAACACTATACACCTCATTCATGAAATCACCTTAGGAGAGGTTGTAATAGCTTCTCTGTTAGCTGTAATAGCCCTTATGTTTTTACTTAACTCACTGATAAGGAGGTAGGACACAATGTATGAATACGTCAATTATTCACCTGGAGAAATAGCGTTGGTCTACATTGTTTTAGTTTCCTCCCTTGTAGTGATTGTTCCGTTTGCGGGTACGATCATTGAGTCGGTGAGAAGGGGGCGAGGCTAAATGATAGATCCAGGTGGCTTGGTAGCTTTAGCCTTCAAAGTGATTTTTGGTAATGATGACGTTCTTTTAGTTGTTTTATGTATAACGCTGTTTTTCGGTTTAGCCCTCTCGATTTTAGAAATTTACCGAAGAGTAAGGGGGTAAATCATGAAGTGGATTCTAATGACCACAGTACCCTCTGATATAACCGATGTATGGGATTGGGATTTCTTCTGGGGGATATTCGGTTATATTTTCAGTTTAATAGCTCCATTCGTACAAATACCTTTTGCGATTTTAGCAGTAGGGTTGCTTGTAGGTGTGATTGTGGGAGCTGTTCGAGGTAGGAAAGCATGATTGGGGCAATAGAGTTCCAAACGTTTTTAACCCCAGACAAGATGGATCAGTTATTTCACTATGTGAAAGTTCTTTTGTTTTACTTTGCGCCTTTGATAATGATTGCTTATGCGTTTGATGTATTGGGATTATTCGTTGACTTAATAAGTCGGATCATTCCAGGTAGGGGCGGGAAAGCGAAAGACAAAGAAGAAGATGATTTTGATGTTTTTTGGTACTAACCAGGTCATATAAGCACCTGGAACAATAAAAATTATTTAATTATTAGGAGGAATTTTATTATGCCACAACTAGGCGCAGCACTTTCTTTTGACGGAGTATCTTTACCATTCTCAGTAACGGACATTGTAACATCTGTATTTAACTTCATGACAGCATTCTCAGACTATATTCTACTAGGTATCGCTATTGCATTAATCCCTAAATTCGTTTCTCTTATCATAGGATTCTTTGGTCGTAGAAAAGCAGAAGTATAAGCCAAAAAAAGGGAGGAGGGGGAACCTCCTTCCTCTTTTTTTACCCCAAAAAGGTGAGGTTTTTTAAATGAATAAAATATCATTCATTTTAGTTGTATGTATCATACTATCACAAATCTCTTTCTCTACCAAAGTCTTTGCTATATCTAATGGTGTAACAGCTAACTATAGCGCAACTACAGATTATTATTGGTTGAAGATAGGGATTTCAGGAGATCCCGTTTACTCCATAACGATAGACTACCCAGGTAGTGGAAAGACACGAAACTATGTAGTGAACAATTATGGTGTAACAAGGGAAACGGAGCTAAATAAGTCTGTAAGCTGTAATGGTAGTGGTTCAGTTACCTGGTTAGACGAAAGTGGGGCCACTCTCCACAGTGAGGGCTTTACAACAACTCAAATCGAAGACCAGGGAAGTCATTGTAGCAATACAGACTATGAGCCATATGTTCCACCCGAAACTGAAGCACCTTCTTATACCAATGTGGACTCTGAAACAAACCCAGAACCTTCTGGAGTTAGTTTGTCTGACCTTGAACCAAAAGAGGATCTAAGTGGATCTGAATATGATGATTTTAAATCCTCATGGGAAGGTCAAGAGATTACGAGCGTTGACCTGGAGGGTGAAGGTAGTGGAGTGACCGAGTTTTTTGATAAGGATGGAAATTCACTAGGAACACAAGAAATTAGTCAATCTGGAACGGTTGAAGCTCCAGACGGGGCAGAATCGTTTGAGTTACAACCAAAAGTCAATCAAGAAGGGAAAATAACTTATGACTATGACCCAGACAACCCTGACGATTTTTTAGACGTACAAGACTACGCTTATGAAAATGAGGACTTTGAGTGGGATAACGGACAAGGGGAGTCGTTGGCTTATTTGGATTATAAGTGTCAAGGAACGGGTTCAGGGAACCAAATAGAAGTTGAGTTTGGAGGATCAACGGGCAGACCTGGAGAGGATGACAACTTTAACCCCATAGATAAAGAAACGTGGGGAGATAATTTCAACATTTCCGATGACCTGGACGGAACAACCCCAGGGGAAACGGGGAAGTTGGATATAAGGGATGCTCCACATGCCACCTATACTGCTCAATTCAGGGATGATGGGAACAATTGCGAGATCACAGGTTTTGCAACAGAATTACGAAACCCAAGTAACCCTGATGATGCTGGGAAAATCCACAATTCCGTTGATTTTGACTCAAGCACACCTAGGAAACAAGCTGATTTAGAGGACGGAAGTTACGAGGTTACGAGCATGGAAACGACAAACCTTGATGAACAAGAGCTAACTTTCCAGGACGAAAATGGAAATGTTGATGATGGAAGTTCTGATGATTCTGGGGGATCTGGAGATTCAGGAGACGATTCAGTAGGGGAAACTTGCGAGAACATTTTAGACATACCTTCTGAATATTTACCTCTTTACCAGGAAGCCGCAGAAGCATACGGGATTAATTGGACGTTATTAGCTTCTACTCATAAAATCGAAACTTCATTTTCTACAATGGACCCGATGGTTTCAAGTGTTGGAGCCGAAGGTCATATGCAGTTTATGAGTTCAACCTGGGCGGGTTGGGATTATGACAGCGATGGAGACGGTCTAGTTGATGAAGGAGTGGACTACACAGATCCTAACGTAATTGCAGAAGGTGGAGGTTACGGGATAGATGCCAACGGGGACGGGGTAGCCGATCCTTTCGACATTCAAGATGCTGTTTATTCTTCTGCTTACTTCTTAGCCGATCATGGAGCCACAGAAGGAAACGAGTATGATGCTGTTTTCGCTTATAACAATGCCGATTGGTATGTTCAAGACGTTTTAGATCAAGCTCAAATGTACGATGAAGAAGCTGTTTCTTGTGGATCTGAACCAATCAACTCCCCTATAGAAAGTGGAAGTGGTTCTTGTGATTCTTGCAAGGTCTTTCAATGCCCAGGGTGGGATGATTACATGCAGAAAATGGACGAGATTAAAGAAGCTATACCTCCCCCGCCAGATTGGGACAAGGTTTCAGATCAATTCGCGAACAAGATTGCTCCAAAGGTACGCGAAGAAATGGAAAACATGCTAGGGGAAGCTCCAGAACCGCCAACCACACCACCAGGCGGGGACGTTGAACCTTTAGACGATAGAGGGATAGAAGATAAAGAGCCTTCTATGGAAGAAGTGCCAGGGTTAGAGGATTCAGGTTTTTCCTCTGATGATGTAAAAAACGAAGCTCCTGAAATCGAGTTTCGAGAGGATGAGAGTGGAGGGTTTGACATAAAAAACCCCGTGGAGAATTTGCCTGACATGCCAACAAATCCAAAGCCAGGCATGGACTCTGGAGATTGGGGAGAAGGTAATATACCTGAACAAAGCTCACTACCACAGCCAACTCCAAGTAGTGACGGAACGGATCAAGTAGAGCCACCATCACCAGGAGATAGTAGTGATAGTGACGATAGCACCACAAGCCCACCTTCTCCAGACGAAGAAGGAGAAGCACCGTCACTCAAATATTATAAAAGTTCGCCAGGTTAAGGAGGGAAAAATAAATGGAGGTTAAAAAGCTATTTAAAAAAATAGCATTACCGATCATGGCAACAGTAATCGCACTATCAATGTTACCAAAACAAGTATTTGCTTCTACTGTGACAAATGTAAAAGAATCAAATGATTTTGATGTAGTTACTGATGGGATTAAACCAGTATTGGATGGCGCAAGTGTAAATATAAACTTGGCACATGATTTAGAGATCTTAGAAATAGATGTAACTGGTGAAATAGATGTAGTTGTAGATGGTGAGACTAAATCAACTACAAGTGATTTTGATGGCACTTTAACTTGGGACTCTATATATGCATACGAAAATGGTGATGTAAAAATAGAATTTCCAAATGCTGAATCACAAGAAGGAGTAATACAAGATATCTATATTGGTTATCTAGATTCTAATAATAGAATTTTAGATTTTTCTTCTTACTATGAATACACTCATACCGAAACTGGAGTGGAATTTTCTCATACTGTTGATACAACTCCACCAGGAGAAGTGAGTAACTTATCAGAAACCCTAACACCAACTGAGATAAAGTTAGATTATGAGTTACCTAGTGATGAAGATTTTCAGGGAGTTAACATTTATCTGGATGGCAGTTTGATAGAGGAAAGTACGACAGAAACGAGTGTAGAAATCCCTGAATTAACCCCCGAAAACATTTACCAGGTGAAAGTAACAACGGTTGACGAAAACGGAAATGAGTCAGAAGGGATCACAAAAGCTCTCACGCTTCCATCTCTTGAAGAAGTTCAAGAAGTAAAGGCAGAAGCAAAATCAGACCGAGTGGATCTCTCCTGGGATAACCCAGAATTTGAAGGATTCCATCACGTTAACATTTACCGAAAAACGATGGTGGAGGAAGAAGAATCAACAGCTATGAGTCTTCTTGTTCCAACCGTCCAAGCTTCAACCACAGACGAATATGATCCCGTTTTTGAAACAAACGGAACCTATTTCAATGATCTAACGGTAGAAGCTGAAACAGATTATGAATACAAGCTCACAACAGAAGAGGCAAACGGAACAGAAAGCGAAGGAGTTACGGTTCAAGCAACCACAGCCCCCGCACCTCCCCCGACAGTTGAGGAAAGTGATGTTTCCCAGGATGAAAATGGGGATTATCTTGCTACCTGGTCAGGATCTGGAGAGGGAGAAATGTTAGTTCAAGTTGCTGGAGAGGATTATCAAACCGTTCCATATAGTGATGGTCAACTTTTAATTCCTTCAAGTGATATGCAGTATGACGGTTTTGGAGAGCCAGAGGTCACATTAGTTCCTATAGCTCCAAACGGTAGTACGGGAGAAAAGGACGAAACGAACAAGATAGATAAAAGTGGTTTATTCAACGCTAAGGACATTGTACAGACGGTTTTTAATCTCATGATGTTCTTTGGTCCATTTATTTTGTTAGCTCTTGTGATTTACCTAAACAGACCGATTTTAAGGCTCATTAAAGGAATGTTAAACAAGTTTAGGAGCGTGAGAATGTAATGGATCTAGTACAGAACGTTTTAGAGGTCGTATTTCAGCACCATATGAAGTATTTTGCTCCAATTATTTTACTTCTGATCGTCTTATTATCCGTTGATAAAATCGTGGCTCTTTTTCAGTACATGTTAGGAACAGCAAGAAAGAGGATTAAGCTATGAATTTCCTTTCCATAGCAATCCTCCCCCTTTTAGGGGCGGGGATATTAGGTGACTTATTCGGGAAAGTATTCTCCTTTTTCGGGGACATGTTCTCCTGGTTAGGTAAACAGCTTAGAAATCTGTTCCAGGGCTTAATAGATATAATTGTCGGATTCTTTGAAGTTATATATGCCTTAATAGATTCAATTCTTTATTTCATATATAACATTGGTTTAATTGCGGTGAAATTATTTCAGTTGATCTTTGAAGTTTTAAAGCTCCTATGGAGTCTTTTTGAGGGATTAGGTCGAACCATTCAGAGCTTAACGTACACTCCTCAAACAAGCGCTAATAATGGCTATTCAGAGATGATAGGAAAGATTTTTCAAGTATTAGAACCATTACAAATCAATGTAGTAGCTTACATATTGCTCTTTGGGATCTGGATAGGGACAGCCGTTTCAGCTATCAAACTTCTTTCGAGCATTAGGGTAGGTGGTTCGTAATGAAAGAGAAGTTGAGAAGTTTTGTAGATCAGATATTTAACCCGATTCATTCGATTTTAGATTTAGGAAAAGAAAAGCTCCAGGACATAAACCTGGTAACAGCGCAAGGGTTGGACGTTTCAGGTTATCTTTCGATATTCGGAGATATGCCCCAGATATGGCAAGTGACCATAAGCTCTCTATTAGGATCAACCGTGCTTTTGTTGTCGCTTCTCATATTTAGATCTATATTCAGGATTTATTTTGCTATTAAAGGCGGTGTTAAGTGGTGGTAGATGCGTTTATCTATATGTATTTCGTTGGCTTAGGAGTAGCTTTAGGAGTTGGAACAGTAGCCTTTATTGGGTACAAGCTGTTCACCAGGCAACCCAAGCAACAAAAAAAGAAAAAGTTCGGTTATTAAGAGTTGGCCAAGGATCTACAAAAGAAGAATGTTCGGAAAAAAGACCTCTTTTGGATCCTGCAGCTGTTTAATTCCTGGAACAAATTCAACGTAAACACGAACAATAGGAGGAAATGAAATGTTTGGACGTAAACAAGAAAGCATTTTTGAAACAGACGATAAATTAATTATTTTCGATCATGACCAAAAGACAAGTGATATCAAGCCCGTCACCAATATTACCGAGGATTCTGTTATTTGTGCCGGACATCATAAAGTGCCTTACACAGATTGCGAAGTAACCAATAGTACAACAGGGCGAAACTTTTTTTATAGAGCGCCAAGCGAAAGTATCACAGAAACGAAGAAACTTGCCCAACTAGAAAGAAGTACAGTTCTTAAACAAATAACGGGTTATCAACCAAAAGAAGAAGAGAAAAGTGATTCAAATAAGTTGTTTATGTGGGGAGTTATCTTCCTATTGATCGTTGGATTATTGTTCTTTAGTTAACGGTGTTTGTATAAGCAATTCTCGCAAAATTAACTATGGATAAGGAAGGGAAGGCATAACTCAATGCAACAGAATAAGAGCGCAGATCAATTACAAGATGCTATAAGTGACAGTTTATTTCCGAACGTGGAAAGTGTTAGTGATGTAAAACAAGTTTTGGCTCAAATGCAAGAGGTCGGACAAAACTTAC